>JBOGGH010000787.1:0-1504 GCA_050743905.1 Acidimicrobiales bacterium | reverse complement strand
GCGCAGGGCTAGCCCTCGCCGGACGACTCGCCGGCGGCACCCTCGGCGGCGGGCTGCTCGGCGCCCTCGGCGCCCTCCGCGGCCTCGCCCTCCTCGCCCTCGGCGAGCGCCTGGACCCTGGGCGGCTGGCCGGTCACGATCGGCACGTCGTCCTCGAGGTCGGTGGTGACGCCCGCCGGCAGCTCGAGGTCGGCCACCCGCAGGGCGCCGCCGATGGTGAGCGAGCTCACGTCCAGCTCGAGGCCGCTCGGGATGTCCGCCGGCTTCGCCCGGACCGGCAGGGTGAAGAGCTGCTGGTCCACGAGCCCGTCGCCGTGGTGGACCTCCAGGGCCTCGCCCACGAGGGTCACCGGCACGTCGGCGGCGATGATCTCGTCGCGCCGCACGATCTGGAAGTCGACGTGGGTCACCGTCCCCCGCACCGGGTGGCGCTGCATCTCCCGGGCGAGCGTGAGGAAGGTGCGGTCGCCGGCCTGGAGCGAGAGGAGGGTGTTCGAGCCCGAGTCCCCCGACAGGGCGGTGCGGAGGTCGCGGCCCACCACCGCCACCGGCACCGGGTCCGTCCCGTGGCCGTAGACCACGCCGGGGATCCAGCCGTCCCGCCGCAGCCTGCGGGCGGGGCGCGACCCGATGGTTCTGCCGACCTCGGCGTGCAGGATGATCTCGGGCATGGGTCTCTCCTCGGCTGGATCGCGTCGTGCGCGCCGGGCGCTGCAGCCCGGGAGCCCGGACGCGCGCCGGGCCCGGCGAACGGCCCATCAGCGTAGCCGGGCCGGCACCCCGCCCACCAGCGGGTCACGCCGGGGCGGGGCGGGTGCCGAGCTGCGACCATGCTGGTGGCCCGCGGCGGGGGCGCCGGCGGCCGGCGGAGCGGGAGGAGGGTGGTCCATGGCACGGGTGATCCTGGTCACGGGGGCGTCGGCGGGGATAGGGCGCGCCTGCGCCGACCGGCTCCACGGCGCCGGCTGGTCGGTGGTGGGCGCCAGCCGGCGGGGCACGTCCCCGGGAGGGTGGACGCCGGCGGCCATGGACGTGGACCGGGACGACTCGGTGGACCACGGGGTGGCGGCGGTGGTGGCGGCCCACGGCCGGCTGGACGCGGTGGTGGCCGCCGCCGGCTGGGGCCTGGCCGGTCCGGCGGAGGCGACGACGGTGGGTGACGCCAAGGCGCAGTTCGAGACCAACCTCTGGGGAGCGGTGCGGGTGGTGCGGGCGGCGCTGCCGGCCATGCGCCGCCAGGGCGCAGGGCGCATCGTCCTGGTCAGCTCGATCGGCGGCGTGGTGGCCATCCCCTTCCAGGCCTTCTACTCGGCCGGCAAGTTCGCCCTGGAGGGCTACGCCGAGGCCCTGGCCTACGAGGTCGCGCCGTTCGGGGTGGCGGTGACCCTGGTGGAGCCGGGCAACGTCCGCACGGACTTCACGGCCAGCCGGCGCGTGGTGGCCACACCCTCGGGCGCCGGCGGGCCCTACGCGGCGGCCGCCGACCGCGCCCTGCGCGTGATGG
>JBOGGH010000786.1:0-1508 GCA_050743905.1 Acidimicrobiales bacterium | reverse complement strand
GTCTCGGGGCTCACCGTGATGCCTCTTGTGCCGGTGCGTCGGGGTCGAGGGCGCATTTGGCCAGCAGCCCGAGCGAGGATTTCAGGTACACGCCGGTCGATCTGACCGACTGGTGGCCCAAAATGTCGGCTATCTGCTCGAGCGGCGTGCCCTGCTCCATCAACCTGGTCGCCAAGGTGTGCCTGAGCGAGTGCATGCCGTGGCGGCGTTTCTCGCCGAGCGGGACGTGCGCCACCCGGGCGTGCTTGACCAGGATCTGATGGAGATGGTCCTCGTCGGAGAACGGGCCGATCGGGGCGGTGTGCCGCACGAACACCTGCGGGCAGTCACAGGCCGGGCGGCCGGCACGGATGTAGTCGATCACGGCCCAGCCGACGTCCTTCAATAATGGCAGTTGCACCGGAGCAGCGGTCTTGGCCTGCGTGAGCACCAACCGGTTGCCCGGCCAGTCGAAGTCGGCGAAGCACAAACCCTTGACGTCGACGCCGCGCAGTCCGAGCCTCGCGATCAAAAGGACGATCGCGAAGTCCCGCTTCCCGCTCGGGTTGCCCCGGTCGATCGCGTCGAGGATTGCCTCCACCTCGCCCGGCTCCCACACCGACGGCACCCGGGCCTGCTTGGTCGAGCGCGCGGCCGGGACGGCGCCGGCAACTGCGGCGTCGAGAAGGCCCTCAGCGGATGCGAACACCAGGAACGAGCGCAGCGCGCACAGTTTCTGCTCGACCGTCTTTGCCTGGTAGCCCACGAGGGTGGCAACGAACGCGTCGATCGTGGCGGCATCACAGCGTGCAAGCCCTCCGCGTCCACCGGCGAACGCGACGAACTCCCCGGCGACGGTGCCATAGGTGCGCACTGTGGACACGGCGCGGCTCGCGTCTCGGAGCCAGCGCTGGAACCGGGCTACCGTGTCGGCATCCTCCCCGGACAGCCGGTCGATCGACCGGCTGTAGCGGCGCAGCACTGCCCCTCGGGCTGCGTAGTCCCCGAGCATCTGGGCGACCCTGAACAGATAGACGTCGTTCGCCTGGAGCGTGCCAGAGCGTTCTTTCGCGAAGAAGTCGCACGACTCGTCGACCCACGCCATCGCGACATCCATGGAGAACGCCTCGATGCCGCGGTCAGAGAAGAACCTCTCCACGCGACGCCAGCACCGCCGATACCAGAGCAACGTCGGGTCCTTGTAGCCAAGACGCTGCAGCTCTACGTCCAGAGCAGACACGAGCGCCGACACAGTCGCCGTCACAGTCGACCTCCTGATCACCAAGGCTCGGCACCACGCCGAGCCGATGATCAGAGTCGTCGGTTCGTTATGTGCAGCGCTCGGCCTCGGTCCCCGTCCTCACCAGGACCGATGGGTCAACGCTGCGCATAACCCAGCGCTGTTCATAGGGTGGCTTATGTGCAGCTGCACATAATGAGCCATATGGGGTGCCGAGCAGCGTTGCGACAGCGTCGTCGGCGCTGGCCCATACCGCGTCGAGCGCAGCGACCTCGACTCTCACGTCACA
>JBOGGH010000785.1:0-1514 GCA_050743905.1 Acidimicrobiales bacterium | reverse complement strand
GCGCGGCGGCGCGGCGGCGCGGCGACGGGCGGGCTCAGGCGTCGCCGAGGGCGTGCCGGTAGACGTTGGTGCGGCGCTGCTCGAAGCCGAGCCGCAGGTAGAGCCGGTTGGCGGCCTCCCGGTCGGGCCGGGAGGTGAGGTCCACCGTGCGGGCCCCGGCCTCCTCGGCCGACGCCAGGGCGGCCCGCACCAGGGCGGCGCCGATCCCCGCCCCCCGGCGGTCGCCGTCCACCACCACGTCCTCGATCCAGGCGCGCACCCCGGTGGGCAGCCGGAAGACGGCGAGGGTCAGGGAGCCCACCACCTCCCCGGCGGCGTCGCGCGCCACCAGCAGCGTGGTCGACGGCGAGCCCACCACCGCCGCCAGGTCGCCCGCCACCACCGGCGGAGCCGACGACGAGAGCTGGGGCACCAGCCGCCCCATGGCCTCCACCAGCCCGGCGTCGACCACGGTCGCCGGCGCCACCGTCACGGTCACCGGGGAGCCGGCGACCCCGCTCAACGCCCGGGCTCGCTCGGGCCCCGCCACATCGGCTCGCGCACCCGGTCGTAGAGCACGTCCCGGCGCTCGCCGCGCAGGGCGGCGAACACGTGCTCCCCCCAGCGTTCCACGCCGGCCAGCGGGGAGGGCAGCTCGCCCTCGGCGAACCAGCCGACGTCGCGGCACTCGAGCGGGTGCGGCTCCAGCTTCCCGCCCACGGCGCGGCAGTGGAAGACGAGCGAGTAGAGGGGCACTCGGGTGAAGCCCAGCCGCAGCCCGTCCAGGACGGCGATGAGGCGCACCGGCTCGGCCTCGATGCCGGTCTCCTCCTTCACCTCCTTCACCACCACCTCGGCGGCCGAGTACCCCACGTCGCACCACCCCGTGGGGTAGAGCCAGACGCCGGAGTCCGCCCGCCGGATCAGCAGGAGCTCGCCCTCCTCGTTGCCCACGGCGGCGCCCACCGCCACCTTCGGCGTCACGTAGCCGGGCACGCCCTTGCCCACCTGGGCCATCCACTCCTCCACCGGGCCCTCGGCACCGGCGTCGGGCGGCGCCCCCTCGGCCGCCGCCCGGATGTCGGCGGCCACGTGGAGGATCTCCTCGAAGCGCTCGCGCTCGTAGAGGCTCTCGGTGAAGCCCAGCCCGGTGCGGGCGATGGCGGCGAGGCTCTCGCTCCACCTCAGCAGTGTCCGGTGGGGCACGTGCGGGTCCACGGGCCCGACGCTACCGCGGGCCCGGCCCCGGCCCCGCACCCACGTCCCCTGGCCGATGGACCAGAATGTGCCGTGCCCGTGAACCACGACTGCCGCCACTACGTGATGCAGACCACCTCCCGGGGCGACCGGGTGGAGCGCTGCAAGCTGGGCGCCAACGAGCCGCTCCCTTTCGCCTGCCCGGACGGCTGCGTCTTCTACGAGCCGCGGCGGGTCTCCTCGGCCGGCTGGCAGATCCCCCGCGACCCGGGACCGCCGGCGGGGCGCGGCTGACCGGGCGCGCCGCCGGGACGCGGGCCGGACGGCGGGGCGTGGCG
>JBOGGH010000784.1:0-1516 GCA_050743905.1 Acidimicrobiales bacterium | reverse complement strand
GGCTGGACCCGCTGGTGGCCGGCGGGCACGAGACGGTGGTCCGCGAGGCCGACGAGGCGTACACCACGGCCGAGCTGGCGGCGATGGCGCCGGGGTTCGACGGCATCGTCTGCCACCTGACCGACCGCGTGGACGCCTCGGTGCTGGAAGCCGGGGCGGCCGGACGCCTGCGGGTGGTGGGCAACGCCGCGGTGGGCTACGACAACGTCGACGTGGCGGCGGCGGCGCGGTTGGGCGTGGCCGTCTGCAACACGCCGGGCGTGGCCGACCAGAGCACGGCCGACCTGGCCTTCCTGCTGGTGCTGGCGGCCACCCGGCTGGCCTCGGAGGCCGAGCGGGACCTGCGGGCCGGGCGGTGGGAGGGGTGGGGGTTCATGGACCACCTGGCCCGCGACGTCCACGGCGGGGTGCTGGGGCTCGTGGGCTACGGCCGCATCGCCCGGCAGGTGGCGCGACGCGCCGAGGGCTTCGGCATGGAGGTGCTCCACTGCACCCGCACCCCCACCGGGTTCCCGGGCTACACGGCGTCGCTGGACGAGCTGCTGGCCACCGCCGACGTGGTGAGCCTGCACGTCCCGCTCTTGGCGGCCACCCGCCACCTGGTGGGCCGCCGCGAGCTGGCCCTGATGCAGCCCACGGCGGTGCTGGTCAACACCTCCCGGGGCCCGGTGGTGGACGAGGAGGCGCTGGCCGACGCGCTGGAAGCGGGGACGCTCTTCGCCGCCGGCCTCGACGTCTACGACGGCGAGCCGTCGGTCAACCCCCGGCTGCTCTCTGCCCCGCGCACGGTGCTCCTCCCCCACATCGGCAGCGCCACCACCGAGACCCGCACCCGCATGGCGCGACTGGCCGCCCAGGGGGTCTGCGACGTGCTGGAGGGCAGGGTCCCGCCGAACCTGGTGAGCGCCTGATCGGGAACGGGGTGGCGCCGCTCGCCGGCCGGGACCGGGTGGGCGCGGCGGCCCTCGGTGCTCGTCGACCAGGTCAGCCCTCGGCGACCAGCGAGGCGTCCAGCGAGAGCAGCTCGACCGTGGTGCTGCCGGCGCGCAGCGCCTCGAAGAAGCGGGCCTCCTTGTCCGCTCGGGCACGGCCGGCGGCGAGCACCTCGCCCACCCGGTCCCCGGGCACTACCACCACGCCGTCGGCGTCGCCCACCACCCAGTCCCCGCGGGTGACCTCCACGCCGCCCACGGTGACCGGCACGCCGTTGGTGCCGCGCTGCTCCTTGCTGGCGCCGCGGAGGGCCACCATCGCCGAGAACACGGGGAAGCCGTGGTCGGCCAGGGCGGCCGTGTCCCGCACCCCGCCGTCGATCACCAGCCCGGCCAGTCCCCTGGCCTCGGCGCCGGTGGTGAGCACCTCGCCCCAGTAGCCGCGGTCGGGGGTGTCGCCCACGTCCACCACGAGCACGCTCCCGGCGGGGGCACGCACCACCGCGGTGTGGATGGCCAGGTTGTCGGCCGGGGCGCACCGCACCGGGTAGGCGGGCGCGGCCACCGCCGCGCCGGGCCACACG
>JBOGGH010000783.1:0-1519 GCA_050743905.1 Acidimicrobiales bacterium | reverse complement strand
CGGTAACGGTCACCGTCGGCAAGACAACCCCCGGGATCGACGCCCAGCTGACGTAGCGCCGCGCCTGGATCTCACGCCACATTGCAATGGCCAGCAATGACCGTGATCCTGCGGCAAGGTGGGTCCTGAGCTGAGGCGCTCACCACTACGAGTAGCGGTGATTCGATTCTCGACGGCTGGCCGATTACTGGCTCCGACGTCGCGCGCGTCGAGCGGATGAGGAGGCAGCGTCAGCTCAGGCTGAGATAAGCGCCACGGAGTCTGGGGACACGTCGAGGTGAATCGTGATGCCGAGCTTGTTCGCTAGGCGGGCCAGAGTCGTCACCGTTGGCTCGTGGTCGCCAGCCTCCAAGCGGGCCACCGCGGGCTGGCGCAACCCCAGCTGCCGCGCGAGGGCGGTCTGGGTCAGCCCGTGGTCCAAGCGGTAGCGGATGACCAGGATCGCGAGCTGGTTTGCCACCGCCGTGCGTGCCAACTCGGCCGCAACGTCCGGATTGAGCGCGGCCTCGGCCACCAAAGTTTGTTCCGTCTTCGACTCCGACGGCCTCGTCATCGGGCGCGATCCTCGAATGCAGCCAGTCTGGCCTCGGCGCGACGGCCCGCAACTGCGAACCCGAGTGGATCCAGGTGGGCCTCCGGTCCCACTGCGGCCACTATGAACTCGTCTCCGACTTGGCGGTACAGCGCTCGGCATGGGCTTCTTCCGCCACGGGGTCGAAGCTCACGCAGCCGGTCAGCGCCTTGGACTGCGCTGCTGTGTGGATAGGGCAGGCTCGGGCCGAACGCGGCCAGCTTCGCCTCTGCGTTGATGAGTGCCGCCAACTCTCTCGACACCAGTGTTTCCCGTTCTGCTATGGCCTCGGCCAGGTAGCGGTAGCTCCAACCCGTGCTCACCATTATAACATACTTGACATATGGACTGCTGGCCGACGCTACCGACTTGCCCTCAGGCGGGACTCAACGAGGTCGAAACTGTGCCTGACGGCCGTTGGGATCAGGCCAGAAACTGGTAGCCGACACAGTCTCGTCGGCGGCAGAGCGCAAAAAAGGGGCGTCTGTGGCGAGGATCAAGCGGGCTCCGAAGCAACAGCGCCACTGCCAGCGCCTCGGCGCCCAGGAGGTTCAAGGGTCGTCGCACCCGCAGCGTGAACATGACCGGAACGACGGCCCGCGGGTGAAGCAGACCGACGTCCGACGGCAGATGCGCCAACGCTTCACGCACCTTCTCCACGGTGATCCGGTCCATCGAGGCCAGCCAACCGCAGAGCGCGCCTGAACCCAAGCAGCGGAACGCAGCACGCCAGAGTCGATAATGCCAGGAGAGTCCGTGAACACGCCACCGCTGCTCCGTTCGTCGGCGAGAGCGCTCGGACAATCGCCCGCCAGTACCCCAAGTAGTGGGGTTGCCCCGGTTGACGGACACGTTGGTTAGCCCGTCGGCGAGCGCCTACGGGATTGTAGCTGACGGTCGGCGAAGTGCTCAGGGGCGAGCAGGTCGAAGATCGCGACTGGTTCGTCG
>JBOGGH010000782.1:0-1520 GCA_050743905.1 Acidimicrobiales bacterium | reverse complement strand
GCCACACGGTGGGCCGTGCTGGCCGAGCTGGGCGTGACGGCCCTCCTCGTCCCCGAGGTCCACGGCGGCCTGGGCCTCACCGAGCTGGAGCTGGTGGGCGTCCTGGAGGAGGCGGGGTGGGCCGGCGTCCCCGAGCCGTTGGCCGAGACCGCCGCGCTGGCCGCCCCCCTCCTGGCCGACGCCGGCAGGCTCGCGCCGGAGGGCGCGGCCGCGCACCCCGTAGTCGAACGGTGCCTGCCGGCGATCGCCGCCGGCGCCCTGGTGGCCACCGTAGGGGGCGTCGACCCGGTGACCGGGGGGGTGAACAGCGCCACCGCGGCGGCAGGCGAGGATGGCGGCTCCGATGGGGCCGGCAGCGCTGGCGGGAGCGCATCGGCAGAGGGCACCGTGGTGACCCCCCGAGTGGTGGGCGCGGTCCGCGCCGGGCTGCTGCTCCTCGCGAGCTCGGCCCCGGCGACCGGCTGGCAGATCCACGCGGTCGAGCCTGACGAGGCGTGGGTGACCGCCACGCCCTCGATCGACGGCACGCGTGACCTCGGCACGGTGGGGTGGATCCCCTCGGCGCACACGGTCGTGGCCTCCGGCCACCATGCCGAGGCGCTCGTGGGCAACCTCGTGGACCGGGCCGCCGTCGCCTCGGCGGCCCAGCTCCTGGGCCTCGCCGACCGGATGATCACGCTCGCCGCCGACTACGCCAGGGAGCGCAAGCAGTTCGGCAAGCCGATCGGGAGCTTTCAGGCGGTGAAGCACCACCTGGCCAACGCCAGGGTCCGGCTCGAGTTCGCCCGGCCCGCCACCTACCGCGCCGCCAACTCGCTGGCGCAGGGACTGCCCGACCGGTCGGAGCACGCGTCGATGGCCAAGGCGCTCGCCTCCGACGCCGCCGACCTCGCGGCGCGCGTGGCCCTGCAGGTCCACGGCGCCATCGGCTACACGTGGGAGTGCGACCTGCACCTCTTCATGAAGCGCGCGTGGACGCTCTCCGCGGCGTGGGGCGACGCGACCACGCACCGGGCCCGGGTGCTCTCGGCTGCGGTGGCCAGGTCGAGCGAGCGCCTCGGGTAGGAGCTGCGCCGGCCGAACAGCATCGGCCGGTCCCGGCCCGTCCGGGCAGGGCCGCGCCCACGGCACGCGCGGGCACGCCGGCCGGCACCGGCCGCCCCGGCGGGTGAGGCTGACGACACGCGTCATTCGTCGGCCCGGGCACGGTGCGTGCTGCCGGTGTAGGCGGCCGACGGATCCCGTGCGGCCGGACTGGCGCGTTCGCCGGGTGCGAGCCACCGCCGTCCATCGGGTCCCCCCACGAGTCGGAAGCCCTGGAACGTCTTCATGGCGTGGTGGGGCCGGCAGAGCCGGACGGTGTTGGCGAGCTCGGTGGGGCCGCCGAGGGCGAAGCCCACGACGTGGTCGATCTCGAGGTGGCGGGTGGCGGTGCACCCGGGCACCGCACAGGTCCGGTCCCGCTCTTCGAGGGCGGCCCGCAGGGTGGCCGGGATGGTGCGCTTGGCGGAGGTGACGGC
>JBOGGH010000781.1:0-1522 GCA_050743905.1 Acidimicrobiales bacterium | reverse complement strand
GACCAGCCGTGGCGGTCGGGCGGCACCGCCGCGTGACGGGCACCGCGCCGTGACCGAGGTCGACGGGCCGGCGGCGGCACCGCCCCCGGCTCCGGCGACCCCTGCCTCGGCGACCCCGCCGCTCGTCCTCACCCGGCGCCGGGTGCTGGTGGTCATCGGCGCGCTGCTGCTGGGGATGTTCCTGGCGGCGCTGGACCAGACGGTGGTGGCCACCGCCCTGCCGACGATCGTGGGCGACCTGCACGGGGCGACCCACCTGACCTGGGTGGTCACGGCCTACCTGCTGGCCTCCACCGTGTCCACGCCGCTGTGGGGGAAGCTCGGCGACCAGTACGGCCGGAAGGTCTTCTTCCAGGCGGCGATCGTCATCTTCCTGGTGGGCTCGGTGCTGTCCGGCCTGAGCTCCTCGATGCTCGAGCTCATCGTGTTCCGGGCCCTCCAGGGCCTCGGCGGCGGCGGGCTCATGGTGGGGGCGCAGACGATCGTGGGCGACGTGGTCTCGCCGCGCGAGCGGGGGCGCTACATGGGCCTCTTCATGGCCATGTACGGGGTGACCACCGTGATCGGCCCGCTGATCGGCGGCCTCTTCGTGGAGTACGTGGGCTGGCGGTGGATCTTCTACATCAACGTGCCCCTCGGCGCGCTCGCCCTCGTGGTGACGGCGCTGGCGCTGCCGGGGGCGCTGAGCCGGGTCCGCAGGGTCATCGACTACCTCGGCACGGTGCTCCTCTCGCTGTCGGCCACCGCCTTCGTGCTCTTCACCAGCCTGGGCGGTACCTCCTACCCGTGGGGGTCGCCGCTCATGGTCGCCTTCGCCGCCGGCGGCGTGGTGCTGGGCGCCCTCTTCGTGCTCGCCGAGCGGCGGGCCGCCGAGCCGGTGATCCCGCTCCGCCTCTTCCGCAACCGGGTCTTCACGGCCACCAGCGCCATCGGGTTCGTGGTGGGCTTCGCCATGTACGGCGCCATGACCTTCCTGCCCCTCTTCCTCCAGGTGGTCAAGGGCGTGAGCCCCACGGCGTCGGGGGTACGGCTCTTCCCGATGATGCTGGGCCTGCTGCTGGCGTCGATCGGCTCGGGCCAGGCCGTCAGCCGGTGGGGCCGGTACAAGGTCTTCCCCGTGGCCGGCACGGCGCTGATGTCGGTGGGCCTCTACCTCATGTCGCTGGTCGGCGTGGCCACCGGTGCCTGGGCGATGTCGGCCGCCATGTTCGTCTTCGGCGTGGGGCTGGGCCTGGTGATGCAGGTCCTGGTGGTGGCCGTGCAGAACGCCGTCCCCTACGAGGAGCTGGGCACCGCCACCTCGGCGAGCACCTTCTTCCGGATGATCGGCGGCTCGTTCGGCACGGCGGTGTTCGGCGCCATCTTCGCCAACCTGCTCACCGGCAACCTCGTGCACGACCTGCACGGCGTCCGGATCCCGGCCGGCGCGGCCAGCCAGATCGACAACCCGGCCCTGCTGGCCAAGCTCCCGCCCGCCGTGCAGTCCGGCGTGGCCCAGGCGGTGTCCCACACCGTCCAGACC
>JBOGGH010000780.1:0-1522 GCA_050743905.1 Acidimicrobiales bacterium | reverse complement strand
ACCGTGGGCACCGTGGGCACCGTGGGCACCGTGGGCACCGTGGGCACCGTGGGCACCGTGGGCACCGTGGGCACCGTGGTGGCCGTGGACGCCGGGACCAGCGGCGTGCGGGCCGTGGCGGTCAGCGAGACCGGCGAGGTGGCGGACCTGGCCTACCGGGAGATCGCCCAGCACTACCCGCGTCCGGGATGGGTGGAACAGGACCCGCTCGAGATCTGGGAGGGCGTCCGGGCCACCCTGGCCGAGGTGGCGCAGCGCCAGGCCGCCGGCGGCGGGACGGTGGCCGCGGTGGGGATCGCCAACCAGCGCGAGACGGCGGTGGCCTGGGACCGGCGCACCGGGCAGCCGCTCCACCACGCCATCGTCTGGCAGGACCGGCGGACCGCCGCCCGCTGCCGCGAGCTCCTGGAGGCGGGCCACCTGGCGGCGGTGCGCTCGCGCACCGGGCTGGTGCTCGACCCGTACTTCTCGGCCACCAAGTACGCCTGGCTCCTGGACGAGGGCGGCCTAGCACCCGGTGGGGGGCTCCCGGGAGACCTGGCGCTGGGCACCGTCGACTCGTGGCTCCTCTGGCAGCTCACCGGCGGCACGGCCGGCGGCGTGTACGCCACGGACGTCACCAACGCCTCCCGCACGCTGCTCTTCGACATCGGCGAGCTGTCGTGGTCCGGGGAGCTCTGCGACCTCTTCGGCGTGCCGCCCGCCGCCCTGGCCGAGGTGCGGCCGTCCTGCGGGCGGTTGGGCACGGTCGCCGCGACGGCCGTGGACGGCGCGCTGGCCGGCGTCCCGGTGAGCGGGATGGCGGGGGACCAGCAGGCGGCGCTCCTTGGGCAGGCCTGCGTGGAGCCCGGCATGGCCAAGGTCACCTACGGCACGGGCAGCTTCGTCCTGGCTAACGCCGGCCGCGCCGTGCCCCCGCCGCCCGAGGGGCTCGTGGCCACCGTGGCGTGGGACCTCGGCGACCACGGTGCCGGCGTGGCCTACGCCCTCGAGGGCTCGGCCTTCGCCTCCGGGGCGGCCGTCCAGTGGCTGCGCGACGAGCTGGGGCTCGTGGACCGGACGGAGGACGTGGGCCCGCTGGCCGAGTCCGTGCCGGACAGCGGCGGCCTCACCGTGGTCCCCGCCTTCACCGGGCTCGGCAGCCCGTGGTGGGACCCGCACGCCCGCGGGACGGTCACCGGCATCACCCGGGGCACCGGCCGGGCGCAGCTCGCCCGCGCCGTGGTGGAGGCCATGGCCTTCCAGGTGCGCGACATGGTGGAGGCCATGGGGGCCGCCACCGGCGTGCCGTGCACCGAGCTGCGGGCCGACGGCGGTGCCGCGGCCATGGACCTCCTGCTCCGCCTCCAGGCGGACCAGGTGGGCGTCCCGGTCACCCGCCCCCGGTCGGTGGAGACCACCGCGCTCGGCGCAGCCATGCTGGCCGGCCTGGCCGAGGGCGTGTGGGGGTCGGTGGGCGAGGTGGCCGCGCTGTGGCGCCCGGACGTGGAGCACCGGCCGGCGGCCGACCGCGCCGTGGCCG
>JBOGGH010000779.1:0-1525 GCA_050743905.1 Acidimicrobiales bacterium | reverse complement strand
GTGCCGGCGTGCGGCGTCCCGGTGACCACGTGCCGATCCTACCTGGCCAGGCAGTCCGGCCGACCGCCGTGGGGTGCCGCGCCGGGCCCGCCCCCGCTACCATGGACAGAGCGCACGTCCCCGGGCACGCGGTGGGGACCATGGCGCCGGCAGCGTGGAGCGAGGGACGAGCACGGGAGAGCCCCGTCCCCGGCAAGGAGGCAACCGTGACGACGATGGCGACCTCGGTGAGCATCGGCAGGAAGCCGGACCCGATCACCCTCACCGAGGGTGCGGCGGCCAAGGTGGTCGAGCTGCTCGCCCAGGAGGAGGAGGCCCAGGGCCTGGCGCTCCGGGTGGCCGTACGGCCCGGTGGGTGCTCGGGCTACAGCTACGAGATGTTCTTCGACTCCGAGCAGGCCGAGGACGATGTGGTCCGGGAGTTCGGGGAGGTCCGGGTGCTGGTGGACGCCGCCAGTGCGGAGCTGCTCACCGGCGCCACGCTGGAGTACTCGGACGGGCTGCAGGGGGCCGGGTTCCACATCGTGAACCCCAACGCCACGCGGACCTGCGGCTGCGGGTCCTCCTTCAGCTGACCCACCCGGCCGGGACCGGCCCACCGGGCCGGACCGGGCTCCTCCCGCCAGGGCCTCCGGCGGGCACCGTGGCGTTCCGCCTCGACGGGCGCCACGTGGAGGTGCCCGGCGACGCGGGCTCGCTGCTGGACGCGCTCCGCGAGGATCTGGGCTGCCGCACGCCGAAGGACGGGTGCAGCCCCCAGGGGCAGTGCGGCTGCTGCACCGTCTGGGTGGACGGCGCGCCGCGCGTGTCGTGCGTGACCCCGGTGCGGCGGGTGGCCGGCCGCGAGGTGACCACCGTGGACGGGCTCCCCGAGGAGGACCGGCGCCGCTGGTCCGAGGCGTTCGTGGCCGCCGGCGCCAGCCAGTGCGGCTTCTGCACTCCCGGGATCGTCATGCGCCTGGCCGCCCTGGACCGGCGACGGCCCGGGTCCGGGCACCGGGCGGCGACCGCCCGGGAGGACCTCGAGGCGGCCGTGCGCCAGGCGTTGCTGGCCCACCTCTGCCGCTGCACCGGCTGGCAGACGGTGGTGGAGGCGGCGTGCGAGGTGCTCGGCGGCACGCCGCCGGCCGGTGGCGCCTGGTCCGGCCGCGACCCGCTGCTGGCGGCGTGGAGGGCCCAGGTGGAGGGCCCCGCCTACCAGGCCTCGGGCGCCGCCACCGTGCTCGGGGCGGCGGGCTTCGCCGACGACACGGCGCCCGTCGGCGCGGCGGTCGCCCTGCCGGGCGAGGACGGCGCGCTGGTGGTGGCGCCCACCCTGGCGGCGGCCCGCCGGCGGTCGGCCAAGGTGCAGGGCCGGAACTCCACCGTGCCCCTCACCCGCCCGCTCGAGCTGCCCGCCGGGGATTGGGCGCTGACCCTGCGGACCACCTGGGTGGAGCCCGCCTACCTCGAGCCCGACGCGAGCTGGTGCCAGCCCGGCGGGATCCCGGCCACGGCCCTGGCCAACGGCGGCGCCTTCGGCGGC
>JBOGGH010000778.1:0-1540 GCA_050743905.1 Acidimicrobiales bacterium | reverse complement strand
GAGGTGGGCTTGACCGCCCGGTTCACGGCGGCGGCCTGCAGGTAGGTGCCCACGCTGAGGGCCGTCCCCTGGGGCCCCACCAAGGCGTCCACCCACGACCCGAAGTTGATCCGCCCGGCCAGCGCCCAGGCCGCCGCAGTGGCCCCGAACTCGACGACGTCGATCGATTCGGGCTCGAAGGCGGCATCGAAGGCCGCCTCGATCGACTCGGCGGTGCCCAGGTAGCGCTGGCGCACCACCCGGGGCTGGCCGTTGACCCGGGCCGAATCGGTGGCGTACCAGTAGGCCCGCCCGTTCTTGACCTTCTTCACCAGCGCCGTCATGCCTGACGAGGGTACTACCGCTTCGAAAAATGGGGCGGATCTTCAAGGAATTACAAGAACTGACGCCAATCAACAACACTGTGAGGTAGGTACTACAGGGCTCGGAGTCATGGACTCGCGCAGAAGCACATAGGTGTAACTCCCCACGCGCTTCAGAACCCCCTACTGACCGGCCGAATGAGTGATTTGGGGCTGGGGCAGGAAAGTCAGGCTAGTGCCCGATTGGGTCCTGGAGCGCCGCGGTTGCTGATCTTTCAGCGAGGACTGGCTACCGCGTGGTCCGCCTCAGGCGGCGGGCTGAGCAGTGCGAGCGCGGCGTGCTTGGCGTACTCGAGGTGACTCAGCTGCCCGCTCACGCGGGCGAGAAGTAGTGCGCCTTCGATGAGGGCCAAGGCGGCCGACGCCATCTCGGGAACCGCGCCTTCCGGCCACCCGTCAGCTCGGAGCCGCGCCGCGATCAGCGCCTGCCACTGGTCGAAGCACCGCGCCGCTACGGCACGCAGACGCGGGCTGATGATGGGTGATTCGAGTGCGGTCGGCGCCACGGGGCAGCCCGGGCAGGGTTCCCCGCCAACCGGTCGGGCGGCGACGTCGAGGAACCGGGTGACGCCAACCGCGGCGTTGGGTGCACCGTCCAACGCCTCGCTCAGGGCGTCGGCGACGGCCTGGCCGGAAGCCTCCAACGCAGCCTCTGCCACCTGTTGCATGCCGCCGGGAAAGTGGTGGTACAGCGATCCATTCGACACGCCGCTTCGCGCCAGCAACTGCGCCCGACCGGTGGCCGTATAGCCCTGGTCACGGAGCAGCACCGCCATCGTCCTTACCAGCTCGGCGCGGGAGTTACGGTTGCGCACCACCCCTTGACTCTACTAGAGCGAATGGTCTAGATTCTGGAGCGATCGCTCTAGTCCGTTTATCGAGCCCACGTCGCGTCTGGCATCATCCTGAAAGCGCTCGCATCGGTTTGAGCTCGGACAGCAGCCCAACCCAACCGGAGGACCCGTCATGCCCATGATCGATGTGTACGCCCGGAGCGGCACCTTCCCGGACCGCCACCGGCTCGCTGTCGACCTCGCAACCACCCTCATGACGATCGAGGGCGTACCCGACATCCCCATGTTTCGGCAAAACACCGCCGCGTTCATCCACGAACTGGACGCAGATAGTTTCGGCAACGTCCAAGGCGACAACGGCCACGTGCGGGTGCAGGTTCTTAC
>JBOGGH010000777.1:0-1542 GCA_050743905.1 Acidimicrobiales bacterium | reverse complement strand
GGCCGGGCGCCGAGATGGTGGAGCATGCCGCGGCCGAGCGGGCGGCGGCCCTCGACCGCGGGTGAGACCCGGGCTCTCGGGCGAGGTTCGGACGGCGCGGTCCACCCACCTGCACGTCGGCGCGCTGGTCCTGTCCCTCGCGACGACGGTTCCCGTCCTGGGGACCCAGGCGATGGGGCAGATGGCGGCGCGTGCCGCAGGCGGGGGGCCGCGGCCCGTTGCTGCGCCGGGTGCTTCCACCGGGTGGTCGGTAGTGCCGAGCGCCGGCCGGAGCGGCGCACGTCAGGCGGAGCTGCTGTCGGTGACATGCCCGGCAGCGAACGACTGCTACGCGGTCGGTGGGGCGGCGCCACGGTTCGTGGCGGTCGGCGTCGGCAGTGTCACATCCGGGGGCGAGCCGCTCGTGGAGCACTTCGACGGCCGGCGATGGACCTCCATGGCGGTGCCGGGGGTCCACGGGGTGCTCGAGGGGGTGTCGTGCGTGGGCGGGTCGTCGTGCGTGGCAGTGGGCGGCCGATTCGTCCGGGGCGGCACCGCCACCCTGGTGGAGCGACTGGCGGGCACGCGGTGGGTGAGGGTCGCCACCCCTCGCGTGACGGGGATGGCGGTCAACGACAGCTCGCTCAATGCCGTGTCGTGCACGTCGCGGTCCTCATGTGTCGCGGTGGGCCAGGACGTGGACGCGACGACCGTCCACGACCTGGCGCTCCAACGCCAGGTCGTGATGACGTACAAGGGGCGCTCGTGGCGGCTCACGCCGGTCGCCACCGGGTGGCGCGGCGTTCTGGGCGACGTCTCGTGTGCCGGGAGCAGGTGCATGGCCGTGGGTGACGGGTCGGTAGGGCCGCACGGCGGGCTCCGTGTCGTGGTCCGGTCAGGGGACGGCAGATGGCGGTCGGTGCCACCGCCACCCGGGGCGTCCGCCGGAGTGCACTGCGTCGGCGCCGGGAACTGCCTCGCCGTGGGGTCCAGGTCGCGTGACGGCATCCACACAGCGGCCTTCGCGGCCACGTACCACGCGGGGACCTGGACGACCACAGCGGTCCCCGATGCCGGGACAGGGCAGGCGCGGCTGGCAGGCGTCGACTGCACGAGGCCCGGGACATGCATGGCCGTAGGTGATGTGGGGCCGGCAATCGGCAGCACTGCCAGTCAGGCCACTGAAACGGCCCTCGCCTACGCGGACCGCGGCGGGACATGGACGGCGACGTCGGTGCCCGCGGTCGGCGGGGCCCTCACGACCTCGCTCGACTCGGTGTCGTGCGTCCGCAGGGCGTGCGTGGCCGTGGGGTACTCCTCGCCGACACGTCCGTCGAGCAGCACATCCACGGCCCGGACCCTCGCCCTGGCCTACCGCGACTAGGCGGCTCGGTCCGCCCGAGCGCCTGCTCCACGAGCGCGCCTGCGCCGCCGGGCGTCACGCCGCGATTGGTCGCGTCACCCTGCCAGCTCCAGGAACCGGCGGGCGGCCGGCGCCAGCGGCCCCGAGCGGTGCAGCACCGAGACCTCGCGGGTGATGGGCGGCCGGGGGCGCCCCACCAC
>JBOGGH010000776.1:0-1543 GCA_050743905.1 Acidimicrobiales bacterium | reverse complement strand
TCCCGCGTGCGTGCTCGGCGACCGCCAGGAGCTCCCGCGCCGCGGCGAGCCGTCCGGCCGCCTCGCGCCGACCCCCCTGGCGGCGCCGGCTACGCGGCACGGGGGCCACCGGCCGGACCCGGTGCCAGGCCCACCACGGGCTCGAGCAGATCCCGCAGCGGCGCGCCCGCCACGAGCACGCCGTCCCGGAGCACGTCGACCAGGAGCGCGTTCGACGAGAGGGCGGCCCGCAGGAGGCGGGGGAGGTCGAGCTCCACCTCCCGTAGGTCCCGGTCGAGGGCGCGGCCGACCGAGAAGTGGAGGGCCACCATCTGCTCGCCGAAGGAGCGGCACGCCGGGGTGGACGGGAACGCCGGGCGCACGACCAAGAGGTCGAGGTCCGAGGCCTGCCGCGCGTCGCCCCGGGCCACCGAGCCGAAGACGGAGGCGTGGAGCGGCTGCACCGGCCATTCGCCCACGGCTGCCTGCAGGAACCGCGCCGCGCGCTCGACCGTCTCGGCCGGCGGGCTGACGCACGCCATCACCTCGTCGAGGGAGAAGCGGCGGTGCCCGCCGACGGTGCGGTCCGAGGGGATGCGGCCGTCGGCCGCCCATCGCCGGACCGTCACCGGCCGGACGCCGAGCGCCGTGGCCACGTCGCCGGCGCTCATCGTTCGTGCCACAGAGCGAGTTTAGCGATTTGGGCCTGCTGGTGGATGCCCCGGTCCCCGTCCGGTCCCCGCGGCGCGGGTGCCTGAGCGTCGGCACCCATGCGGTACCGTGCGAGTGTGGCAACGAAGAAGTCGTCCCAGGCCAGCGAGGCCAAGCAGCCGATCACCGTCCTCTTTGACCGGGTGCTGGTCCAGGTGGTGCACGTCGACGGCGAGCGACGCTCGCGGGCCGGCATCCTCATCCCGGCGACGGCCGAGGTGTCGCGCCGGCTGTCCTGGGGCGAGGCCGTGGCGGTGGGACCGCACGTGCGGGCGGTGAAGACCGGGGACAAGGTGCTGTTCAACCCCGAGGACCGGTTCGAGGTGGAGGTCCAGGGGGAGGAGTACGTGATCCTGCGCGAGCGGGACATCCACGCCATGGCCTCCGAGCGCATCGACGGCGGGACGGGGCTGTACCTGTGAGCGCCTCAGGCACCCCGCCCCCGCTGCCCGGCGTGCCCCTGGTCCTCGCCGACGAGGGCCTGCTCGCCGGGGTGGCCTTCGACGACCGGGGCCTGGTGCCGGCCGTGGTCCAGGACGCCGCCGGCGGCGAGGTGCTGACCGTGGCCTACATGAACGAGGCGTCGCTGCGCCGGACGATCGAGACCGGCAGGACGTGGTTCTGGAGCCGCAGCCGCCAGGAGTTCTGGTGCAAGGGCGAGACGTCCGGCGACCGCCAGTACGTGCGGGAGGTCCGCTTGGACTGCGACGCGGACGCCCTGGTGGTCCTGGTCGACCAGCACGGGGACGGCGCCTGCCACACCAAGACGTGGTCCTGCTTCTACCGCACGCTGGCGGAGGGCCCCGGGGTGCCGCGCCCGGCTGACGCCGCCGCTGGCGCGGTTGGCCCCGGC
>JBOGGH010000775.1:0-1547 GCA_050743905.1 Acidimicrobiales bacterium | reverse complement strand
CCGTCGGGCCCGTCGGCGCCCGGGTCGGGCCCGAAGGCGTGCTCCACGGCGTTCTGCAGGACCTCGGCCAGGGTGACGGCGAGCGGCGTGGCCACGTCCGCCGTGACCCCGCCCAGATCCCCGGCCACGGTGATCTCGATCCGGTCCGGGGACACCACCGAGTCCTTGGCCATCTGCACCAGCGATGCCACGATGTCGTCGAAGGGGACCTGGTCCCCGGGGTCCCGCGAGAGGATCTCGTGGACCAGGGCGATCGAGCGCACGCGGCGCTCGGCCTCCCGGAGCGCCTCGCGGCCCGACCCCGGGGCCACCCGGCGGGCCTGCAGGCTGAGCAGGGACGAGATGGTCTGCAGGTTGTTCTTGACCCGGTGGTGCACCTCCCGGATCGCCGCGTCCTTGGAGAGGAGCAGCCGGTCCAGCCGGCGGACGTCGGTGACGTCCCGCAGCAGGATCACCGCGCCGGTCACCGACCCGTGAGAGAGCAGCGGGATGCAGTGCGCCAGCACGATCACGTCCGGCCGGCGCTCCACCTCCTCCACCACCGGCCGGCCGGTGGCCAGCGCCCACTCCACGGCCGACTCCTCCACGCCCAGCTCGGTGAACCGGGCCCCCTCGGGCGGCGAGTAGACGCCCATGCGGTGGAAGGCGTTCACGGCGTTGGGCGAGGCGAACTCCACCCGGCCCTCGGCGTCGACCACCACGAACCCGTCCCCCACCCGGGGCGCCTCCTCCGTGCCCACGTCCTCGTCCGGGAACGGGAACGCCGACTCGGCGACCATCTGGGCCAGCCGCTCGAACACCTCGAGGTAGCTCTTCTCGTACATGCTGGTGGGGGCCCGCAGCGGCAGCCCGGACACCCGCAGCAGCACGCCGATCACCCGGCCTGCGAAGCGGACCGGCACGTTCTCCACCGGCACGGACTCGCCGATGCCCGGGTGGTGCACCGTGCCCCGCACCACCTCGCCGGTGTGGAGCGCGGTGGCGCAGAGCTGCCACGCCGACTCCCGCACGGTCTGGCCCACCAGGTCCTGGTCCACCAGGGTGGGGCGGTTGCTGGGCCGGATCTGGCCCAGCACCACCATCTGCGGCTCGTCCCCGGCCAGGTCGGGGTGCGAGCGCGAGACCGGCACCACGAGCAGCAGGTCCGAGAAGGAGAGGTCGGCCAGGACCGACCACGAGCCCAGCAGCCGCTGGAGGTGGGCGAGCTCGTCCGGCCGCAGGTCGGTGTGGAGGTACGCCAGCTCCACCGGCGTGGGCACCGCTACGCCTCCACGCTGGCCGGCGTGCCGGCGCCGGGCGCCGGCGCGAGCGGCACCGT
Organism: Acidimicrobiales bacterium; assembly: GCA_050743905.1. Classification (GTDB taxonomy): domain Bacteria; phylum Actinomycetota; class Acidimicrobiia; order Acidimicrobiales; family RAAP-2; genus JBOGGH01. The sequence goes on along the minus strand of JBOGGH010000775.1, from coordinate 229 downwards.
GTGGCCCTGGCGGCGGCGGTAGGCCTGGAGGCGGTGGACGCCCACCGAGGCCAGCAGCGCCCGGAGGTCGCCCGCCCGGTCGGCCACCTGGTCCTCCTGGTGGGCGTCCGAGGCGGTGGTCAGCGGGACGCCGTGGGCGGCGAGCCGGGCCAGCAGCGGCGTCGCCGGGTACTGCTCGGCCGCCGGCTTGCGCCATCCCGCCGAGGACAGCTCGGCCGCCATGCCGGCC
>JBOGGH010000774.1:0-1550 GCA_050743905.1 Acidimicrobiales bacterium | reverse complement strand
CGGTGGTGGTGGTCCACCCCGATCTGCTCGGTACCTACGGCGACGGCGGCAACGGCGTGGTGCTGGCCCGGAGGGCGGCCTGGCGCGGGCTGCCGGTGCAGCTCCTGGAGGCCACCTCCGACCGGCCCCTGCCCGAGGCGGACCTGTACTGCCTGGGCGGCGGGGAGGACGGGCCGCAGGTCCGGGCGGCGGAGACGCTCCGCCGTGACGGCACGCTCGCCCGGGCGGTGGACCGGGGCGCCACGGTGCTGGCGGTGTGCGCCGGCTACCAGATCGCCGGACGGACCTTCCCCGGAGCGGACGGCCGGCCCCGCGACGGGCTGGGGCTGCTGGACGTGGCCACCGCCAAGGGCGGGGGCCCCCGGTCCGTGGGCGAGGTGCTGGCCGAGCCGGTGGCGCCGGGGCCGTCCGGGCACACGCTGCCCACGATGACCGGCTTCGAGAACCACGGCGGCACCACCGCCCTCGGCCCGGGGGCCACGCCGCTGGCCCGCGTGGTGGCGGGGGTGGGCAACGGCGGGGGCGACGGCACCGAGGGGGCCTGGGCCGGCCACGTGGTGGGCACGTACCTCCACGGCCCGGTGCTGGCTCGGAACCCGGCGCTGGCCGACCTGCTGCTCGCCTGGGCCACCGGCTCGGCGCCGGCCCCGCTCGACGACGCCGAGGAACAGGCGCTGCGAGCGGAGCGGCTCGCCGCCACCCGGCGCCACGGCCTGAGGCGACGAGTCGCAGGGCCCCGCGCCCGGGGCTACCGTCGGGCGACGTGACCACGCCGGGGCGCCTGGTGGCATCTGGCCGGGACGCCGACATCTTCGAGTACGGGCCGGGCCTCGTCCTCCGCCGTTCCCGCACCGGCCGCTCCCTGGCCGGCGAGGCGCGGGTGATGGCCTACGCCCGGGACCACGGCTTCCCGGTCCCGGCGGTGGAGGAGCTCAGCCACAACGGCCGCGACCTGGTGATGGAGCGGGTGGACGGCCCGGACATGGTCTCGTTGATGAGCCGGCGCCCGTGGTGCCTGCGGCGCTCCGGCTCGCTGCTCGCCGACCTCCACCGCCGCCTGCACCAGATCCCCGGGCCCGAGTGGCTGCCGGTGGCGTCGGTGGTTGGCGGCGCCACCCTCGTGCACATGGACCTGCACCCGCTCAACGTCATCATGGGCCCCCGCGGCCCGGCGGTGATCGACTGGGCCAACGCCGGTCGGGGCGAGGCCGCCGCCGACGTGGCCGTCACCTGGGCGCTGCTGGCCTCCGGGGAGGTCCCGACCGGCCGGGTGCTGGGCGCCCTGCTGGGCCGGATGCGGGCCGCCCTGCTCCAGGGCTTCCTCGACGGCGTGGACCGACCGGCGGCCCGGCGCCGGCTGCCCGAGGCCGTGGCGTGGAAGGTGCGCGACGCCCACCTGTCGCCGGTGGAGCAGGCCTCCATGCGCCGGCTCGCCCTGGCCGAGGGCGCCGCCACCGGCTGAGCGGGGCGCCCTCGGTCAGACGTCGGGCCAGGGGCGCGGGCCGGGCCCGGGTGGCTCCTGTCCCGGCGGCGGGTCGAGCGCCCAGGCC
>JBOGGH010000773.1:0-1551 GCA_050743905.1 Acidimicrobiales bacterium | reverse complement strand
GTGCCGGCGGTCCTCGGGGCGTGAGCGGCCCGCCGGTGGCGCCCCACCCGCTGCGGTTCCTCCACGACCCGGCGTCGGTGGCGGTGGTCGGCGCGTCGGACGACCCGGACAAGATCGGCGGGCGGCCGGTCCGCTACCTCCGCCGGTTCGGGTTCGCCGGCGCGCTCTACCCGGTGAACCCGGCACGGGAGACCGTGCAGGGGCTGCCCGCCTACCCGGACCTGGGCTCGCTGCCCGAGGTGCCCGAGGTGGCCGTGGTCGCCGTGCCCGGCGCCGCCGCCGTCGAGGCGGTGGAGCGGTGCGCGGCGATGGGCGTGCGCGGCTGCGTGGTCTTCTCGTCCGGGTTCGCCGAGACCGGCGCTGCCGCGGGGCGGGAGCTCCAGGCCCGCATGGACGCCGCCGCCGCCGGTGCCGGCATGCGGGTGGTGGGCCCCAACACCCAGGGCATGACCAGCTTCGCCACCGGCGCCGTGCTCGGCTTCTCCACCATGTTCCTGGAAGAGCCGCCGGAGGACGGCCCGGTGGGGATCGTGAGCCAGAGCGGCGCCATGTGCTCGGTCACCTACGGCCTCCTGCGCCGGCGGGGAGTGGGCGTCCGCTACGCCCACGCCAGCGGCAACGACAGCGACGTGGGCGTGGGCGAGCTGGCCGGCCTGGTGCTGTCCGACCCCGCCGTGCGCCTGGTGCTCTGCTACCTCGAGGACCTCAGCGACCCGGGGCCGCTGGAGGCGGCGGCCGCCGTGGCCGCCGGGCGCGACGTGCCGGTGGTGGCCCTGATGGGCGGGCGCAGCGCCGTGGGCGCCCGGGCCGCCGCCTCCCACACCGCGGCGCTGGCCAGCGAGCACCGGGTGGTGGACGCCTTCTTCCGGCGGGTGGGCGTCTGGCGGGCCCGCAGCACCGCCGAGCTGCTCGGCGCCACCGATCTCTACCTGCACGGTGGGCGGCCCGCCGGCCGGCGGCTCGCCGTGGTCAGCAACTCGGGGGCGGCCTGCGTGCTCGCCGCCGACGCCGCGGCCGACGCCGGCCTCCCCATGGCCACCCTCTCCCCGGCGACCACCGCCGCCCTGGACAAGGCCCTGCCGCCGTTCGCCTCCCGGACGAACCCCGTGGACATCACCGCCGCGCTCCTGAGCGACAGCAGCCTGGTGGGCAAGGTCCTCTCCCCCATGGCGGACGACCCGGGCGTCGACGCCTGCCTGCTGGCCGTCCCGGTGTCCGGGCGCGGCTACGACTACCCCCGCTTCGCCGCCGACGCCGCCGAGCTCGCGGCCAAGGCCGGCAAGCCGCTGGTGGTCACCACCCCGCAGGCCCCGGTGGCCAGGGCGTTCGCCGACGCCGGCTGCGCGGTCTTCGAGGAGGAGTTCGCCGCGGTGGCCGCGCTCTCCCAGTACCTGGCCCACGGCGAGCTCCGGCGGGCCGCCCGGCACCGGCGCGGCCGGCCGGCCCCCCGGCGACCCCTGCCCCGCCGCGAGACCCTCGACGAGGCGGCCGGCCTCGACCTGCTGGCGGGCCTCGGCCTCCCGGTGGTGCCGCACCACCGCTGCCCCGACC
>JBOGGH010000772.1:0-1553 GCA_050743905.1 Acidimicrobiales bacterium | reverse complement strand
GTCCGTGGCCGTTGGCACTCGGCGGGGCGTCTCCCGGGCCGGCCCGTCCCCGCCGGGCCAGCCACGCGGCTCGCCCGGCCCGGTCCCGCCGGACGGCCCACCGCATGGTGATCACCGAGAGCACGACCAGCGCGGCGGCGAACGCGCCGAACACCACGAAGAACGCTGCGTCGGCCCCGGCCACCGGGACCGGGAGGTGGAGGAGGGCGGTGCTCACCGCACCGAGGCTAAAGGACGCCGGGGAGTGTCACAGCCACCGGCCACACTGCACCCCGTGGCAGCACCGCCTCCAGCGTCAGCACCCACCGCGCCCCCGGCCCCCACCCTCCCGGGCCCGCACCGGCCGTCGCCGGCCGGGGGACGTACGCGTGGCCTGCGGCTCGCCCGCCCGCCCGAGGCCTGCCGAGATCGGTGCGGGCCGGCGGCCTCCGGGACGGCGCCCGGGGACCCGGCCACGCTGCTCCACGAGCTCCGCGGTGACGCGGCACGCCGCCGGCCGGTGGACCCGGGTCTCGCCGGCGGCCTGCGGGAGTGGCTGGAGGACGGGGTGGCCGGGGCGGCGGCCTCGTTCCCGGCCGGTGCCCCGCCGGTGGTCGTCGACCGCCGGGCGATGGCCGGGTGGCCGGCGCACCCCCCGGGCGCCCGGCGCGAGGTGACGCTCCCCCGCCTGCGGGCGGCCCTGACGGCGGTGGCCTTCCGCCAGCTCGTGGCGACCGGCCCCGTGGACGACCCGGTGACGGACGCCCTGGACGCCTTGTCGGCCGAGGAGGGCGGGAGCGAGCTGGCGGACGTCGCGGCCGGGCTGGACCCGGCGGGCCGCGCCGCCCTCCGCCGGGACCTGGCCGGCGCGGCGGCCACCATGGCGGCGCGGTGGCCCCCCGTCCCGGCCGGGTGGCTCCCACGCACCGGCGACCGCCTGTCCGTGCCGCTTGCGGGCGGGCGCGTCGTGGTCGTCGGGACGGCCGACCTGGTGCTCGGCGCGCCCCCGGCGCGCCGGTCGTCGGTCTGCGTGGTGGAGGTCCGGGCGGGCGGTCCGGGCACGGACGTCCACGGGCGCCGCCTCCTGGCGCTGCTGGAGACGCTCCGTAGCGGCGCACCGCCGTGCCGGGTGGCCACCTACCATGCGTCCACCGGCGAGCTGCAGGTCGAGGAGCCCTCGGACCGCCAGCTCGGCGAGACGGTGCAGGACGTGGTGGCCTGCGCCGTCGCCCGGTGCCGGGAGCGCCTCGGGGCGGTCGCGTGACCCCCACCACGCTGCCGGCCACGCTCCTCCCGCGCTCCCGGGGCCTCACCGAGGCGCTCGCCGCCCCGGCCGGGCCGGCGCCGGCGCCGGAGGCCGTGGCCGCGCTCCGCCGGACGCTGCGCTCGGGACTGGAGGAGGTCCGGTCCGGCGCCGCCGCGCCGGTGCGCGTCGACGGCTTCGCCGTCCGCCGGGCGTGCGGGAGGGCGCCGGTCACGGACGGGGGTGGGGCCGAGCCGTTCCGCTGGACGCCGCGCCGGGCGCGTCGTGCCGTGGGCGTGCCGGCCGCCGCCCGCGTGGTGGGGGGCGGCGC
>JBOGGH010000771.1:0-1554 GCA_050743905.1 Acidimicrobiales bacterium | reverse complement strand
CCGCGGCGCGGCGGTAACCTCGCGCCGCGGCGAGATGGCGCACCGGGACGGGGGCGGGCCCGGTGCGGACGGTGCCGTCGGAGCAGGCGACCGTGGGGGGTAACGGGGAGAGAGGAGCGCGGCAACTCACCCGATGGCAGCGCCCCACCGGCCGACGGCCGGCCTCCCGACCGCACCGGGCCCGGCGACCGGCACCCTCCGCCTGGCCGACCACGAGCACCCGCCCCTGGCGCCGCACGTCATCGTGCTCTTCGGCGCCACCGGCGACCTCGCCCGGCGCAAGCTCCTCCCCGGCCTCTTCCACCTGTCGCTCGCCGGCCTGCTCCACGACTTCCAGGTGGTCGCCACGTCCCTCGAGGACCTGGACCAGGACGCCTACCGGTCGCTCGCCCGCGCCGCCTGCGAGGAGCACGCCCGCCACGAGGTCACGGACGAGCACTGGCGGCACTTCGGCGAGCGCCTGACCTACGTCCCCGAGCACGCCGGGCCCGCCGGCCTCGACGGCGCCGTGGGGACGGCCGAGGAGTCGCTCGGCCCGCAGGCCCGCAGGCTCCACTACCTGAGCGTGCCGCCCCACGTGGCACACCGGGTGGTGCGCACCCTGGGCGAGGCGGAGCTGACCGAGCGCGCCCGCATCGTGATGGAGAAGCCGTTCGGCACCGACCTCCCGAGCGCCCGCCGGCTCAACACCTCGGTGCAGGAGGTGTTCGGGGACGACCAGGTGTTCCGCATCGACCACTTCCTGGGGAAGGAGGCGGCCCAGAACATCCTGGCGTTCCGCTTTGCCAACGGGCTGTTCGAGCCGATCTGGAACCGCCAGCACATCGACCACATCCAGATCGACGTGCCCGAGACCCTCTCGGTGGGCTCCCGCGGCGCCTTCTACGAGCAGACCGGCGCCTTCCGGGACATGGTGGTCACCCACCTCTTCCAGATCCTGGCCTTCGTGGCCATGGAGCCGCCCACCGCCCTCGAGCCGCGGGCCATCAACGAGGAGAAGAACAAGGTCTTCCGCTCGCTCCGCCCCATCGACCCCTCCCAGGTGGTGCGCGGGCAGTACGAGGGGTACCGGTGGACGGACGGCGTGCAGCCGGGGTCGGACACCGAGACCTTCATCGCCCTGCGGTGCGAGATCGACACCTGGCGGTGGGCCGGGGTGCCCTTCTTCCTCCGCACCGGCAAGCGCATGGCCGAGGGGGCCAGGATCGTGTCGATCGCCTTCCGGGAGCCGCCCAAGTCCATGTTCCCCCCGGGCTCGGGGGTGGGCGCCCAGGGCCCGGACCACCTCACCTTCGACCTCGCCGACGAGCTGCGGCTCTCGCTCTCCTTCTACGGCAAGCGGCCGGGCCCCGGGATGCGGCTGGACAAGCTGAGCCTGCAGTTCGCCCTCCACGAGACCGAGCAGGCCGGCGGGGTGCTCGAGGCCTACGAGCGGCTGATCCACGACGCCATGAGCGGCGACCAGACGCTCTTCACCAACGCCGAGGGCATAGAGCGGCTGTGGGAGGTGTCCCACCCGCTGCTGGAGGACCCGCCCGAGGTGCAGCTCTACCG
>JBOGGH010000770.1:0-1565 GCA_050743905.1 Acidimicrobiales bacterium | reverse complement strand
CGCCACGTGGAGACGAACTGGGCGCTGGAGAGCGGGCTCTACGAGCTGGACGGCGGCCCGGCCGGCCCGGTCCTGGAGGCGGGGGGCCTGGACGGGTCCCTCCGCGGCCCGGTGCGGCGGCCGGGCGAGGTGGTGGGCGGGGTGTCCGCGGCGGCCGCCGAGGCCACGTCACTGGCGGCCGGCACCCCGGTCCACGTGGGCGGGGCCGACCACGTGCTCGCCGCCTACGCCGCCGGCCTGGCCTCGGCCGGCGACTGGCTGGTGAAGCTGGGGGGCGCCGGCGACATCCTGGTGGTGACGGGCACGCCGGCCATCGACCGGCGGTGGTACCTGGACGCGCACCCGGCACCGGGCCTCTGGCTGCCCAACGGCTGCATGGCCACCTCGGGCAGCCTCCTGCGCTGGGCGCAGCAGCTCTTCGGCGGGACCGAGCTGGGCGTCCTGGACGCCGAGGCGGCCGCCGCCGGGCCGGCCGAGCTGGTGTGCCTGCCGTACTTCCTCGGGGAGAAGTCCCCCCTCCACGACCCCGACCTCCGCGGCACCTTCGTCGGCCTCCACCTGGGCCACGGGCGCGGGGACGTCTTCCGCTCGTGCATGGAGGCGGTGGCCTACGGCTTCCGGGACCACGTGGACGCCTTCGGGAGCGGCGGCGTCCGCCTGGGCGGCGCCAGGGTCAGCAACGGCGGCAGCGGCTCGACGGTGTGGAAGCAGATCGTCGCCGACGTGCTCGGCACCGAGCTTGTGCCCGTGGTGGACCACGGCGGCGCCTCGCTCGGCGCGGCGCTGGTGGCGGCGGTGGGGTCGGGGGCCCTGGACGGATGGGACGGTGCCGCGGCCCACGTGCGCCTGGGCCCGCCGGTGGTCCCCGACGCCGACCGCCACCGCGCCTACGAGGACGGCTACGCGACCTTCCGCGAGCTGCAGCGGACCCTGGCCCCGGCCAGCCACGCGCTGGCTGCCCGCCACCGTGCCTGACGGGGCGGGCCCGGCCGCCCGGGCGGACCTTGACACCCGGTCCGCACGTCGCCATCATCGGCAATGCAAGAGTCCGTCTCGCACAACGAGACGCAAGAGGCCGCTGCCGCAGCGTCCGGGGTGCCGGCGTCCGGGCGGCGGGCGCGGCGGGCGGGAGGTGTGACCGTGGCAGCAGGGCAGGAACGTGCGGTGGCCACCACGTGGGACGCCATCCCGGCCGAGCAGGTGCGCCGCGGCGTGCGCCGGCGCGGGTTCGGCACCCCCGAGGTCATCCTCGTCATGAACGAGATCGAGCCGGCCATGGACCCGGCGCCCCACGCCCACGAGGGGTTCGACCAGCTCGCCCTCATCCTCTCCGGGCAGGCCGTCTACCACATCGGCGAGGTGGCCCACGAGGTCGGGCCGGGCTCGGTGATGCTCATCCCCGCCGGCGTGGAGCACTGGATCGAGCCGGTGGGGGAGGACGTGGTGGAGAACCTCGACGTGTTCGCCCCCGCCCGCCCGGACTACGGCCACCTGCTGGCCTGGATGGCGGGTCCCGGCCCCGCCCGCCCGCCGGGGTGACGGGCGGGGAGCCGGCGCCGGGGTCC
>JBOGGH010000769.1:0-1567 GCA_050743905.1 Acidimicrobiales bacterium | reverse complement strand
GCGCCGTCCTGCGTGGCCCGTTGCAGGCGCTGGCGGCCGGCGTCCCGGCGCTCTCCGGCGCCCCGGCCAACGGCTACGGGCCCGGCGTGGGCGCGCAGGCTCCGGGCCAGCACTGGGGCGGCGGGTACACCCTCGCCAACGTGGCCGGCTACGCCTACTGCATCGAACCCGGCGGCGCCGACCCGCTCCAGTTGCCCACCGACCAGTGGTCCCCCACGCCGTACCCCGGCAGCGGGTCCTACAGCGACGGGCAGATGGCGGCGCTGGCGTACTTCGCCGAGCAGTACCAGGGATCCGGCTACCCGGGTTGGACAGTGAACGAGACGGCGGCGGCGATCGAGCAGGTGGCCTACGCGTCCGCCGGCGGCGCCACCCCGCCCGGCTCCCAGGGGCCGCCGCAGCTCGTGGCGCTCGTCCAGCAGTACATGAGCACCTACGCGGGGCCGTGGTCGATCAGCCTCTCGATGACGCCGTCGTCGGGATCCACCTTCACCGTGGGCGCCGACTACACGGGGACGGTCACCGTCACGTCGGCCACCGGCAACGGCGTGGGCGGCCTGTCGCTCACGGCGCCTCCCACCGGCGGGCCGTCGGCGAACCAGATCTCGACCTTCGAATGGCTCTCCGGGACCACCAACAGCGCCGGGCAGATCTCGTTCCAGTGGAGCATCGGCGGCGTCCCGTCAGGCTTCGGCGGCGCCTTCAGCGCGCAGGGGATCGGCGTGGTGGGAGACGCCGTGGGCACCGCGCCGCCCGCCTACGCCGCACCGGCGGGCTCGGGCGGTCAGCTCATGATGGTCTCCGGCGCGAGCGAGGTCCTCGGCACCAGCTTCGGGGGGGTCGCGACACAACCTCCCACCTCCGAGCAGGGAACGATCTCGGTCCAGAAGACCGTCCCCGACGGCGCCTACTACGGCCCGGCCGGCGCCCGGTTCGAGATCGAGGACGGCTACGGCAACGTGTTCGACACCTTGACCACGGGGAACAACGGATCCACCCCGTTCTCCACCGGGCTCACGGCGACACCCACGGGCAGCCCGTACCGGGTCCACGAGACGGTCGCACCGGCGGGCTACGGCCTCGCGCCAGACCAGGTGGTCATGGTGTACCCCAACCAGAACACGGTGGCGAGCTTCTCCGGCGCCTCGGAGGAACCGGTGCTCGCCGCGCAGCTCGGGGCGGAGAAGATCGACGCCCAGACCGGGCAGCCGCTGGCCGGCGCCGTCTTCAGCTTCGCCTTCGACACCGCCGACAACGGCACCTTCAACGAGGAGCTCGGCTCCTGCACCACCGGGAGCTCCGGCGCCTGCCAGCCACCCACGGAGAACGCGGCCGGCGGCTGGCTGCCCGGCTGGTACCGCGTCACCGAGGCCACCGCCCCTCCGGGGTACTGGCTCGATCCCTCCACCACGGCGCAGACCGTCTACCTCCAGCCCGGGGCCACCGCGGTGGCGTCGGTCACCTTCGGCGACGAGCTGCTGGGCAGCCTGGCGCTCGTCAAGACCGGCAACGACACGGCGTACTGGCCGGTCGCCGGCGCCACCTTCTCGGTGCAGCTCCAATACCC
>JBOGGH010000768.1:0-1605 GCA_050743905.1 Acidimicrobiales bacterium | reverse complement strand
GCGTCAGCCCCCGTCGGAGCCGCGGCTGGTGGCCAGCTCGGCGGCGAGCGAGGCGCGGTCGTCCGCCGAGAGCGGGCGGTAGGGCTCGGCCCCCCTGGCGGGATCGGACCGCCACCAGACCGGGTCGGGCCCGTCCCAGCCCTCCTCGCGCAGCCCCACCTTCGTGACCTTGCCGGTGGCCGTCTGGGGCAGCGACGGCGAGATGCGCACGAACCTCGGTGCCCACTTGGTGCCGAGGTCGGGCTGGCCGGTCAGCCAGGCGGCGAACCCGGCGGGGTCGAACGAGGCCCCGGGCCGCAGCTCCAGGGCCGCCATCACCTGGTCCCCGGCGCCGGCCCCGGGGTCCGGCACGCCGTAGACGGCGGCCACGGCCACGTCCGGGTGGCGGGAGAGCACGGCCTCGACGGGACCGGCGGCGAAGTTCTCCGAGTCCACCCGCAGCCAGTCGCCCCGGCGCCCGGCGAAGTAGAACCAGCCGTCGTCGTCGCGGTAGGCGAGGTCGCCGGTCCAGTACCAGCCACGCCGGGTGCGCTCGGCCTCGGCGTCCGGCGCGCCGTAGTAGCCCTCGAACCGGCCCGGCCCGGCCCGGTTGACGATCTCCCCCGTCGCCTCCCCGGCGTTGAGCAGCCGGCCCCGGTCGTCGAAGCGGGCCGGCGGGCACTCCTCGGCGGTCTCGGGGTGGACCACGGCGAGGTCCACGCCGGGGCCGGGGCGCCCCAGCGCCCCCTTGGGCATGCCCCTGGCCGGGTTGAGCGCCGCCCCGCCCTCGCTCTGCCCGTACCCCTCGATGAGGACGCAGCCGAACCGCCGGGCAAACCGCTCCCGGTCGCGCAGGGAGGCCTCGGTGCCGAAGGCGCTGCGCAGCGTGTTGTCGGCGTCGTCCGGCCGCTCGGGGGTGGCCAGGATGTAGGCGATCGCCTTGCCCACGTAGCTGAAGGTGGTGGCGCCGTAGCGGCGGACGTCGTCCATGAAGGCCGAGGCGCTGAAGCGCGGCCGCAGGGCCACGGCGGCCCCCGTCTTGACCGCCGGTCCCCACAGGGCCATGAGGGCGTTGCCGTGGAAGAGCGGCATCGGGCAGTAGCAGACGCTGTCGGCGGTGTAGCCGTAGCCGGCACCGGCCGCATGGGCGATCTCGGCCAGGCGGCCCTGGGTGCACCGCACGGCCTTGGGCGCGCCCGTGGTGCCGGAGGTGAAGAGGAGCAGGTAGAGCTCCTCGGGGGAGACCGCCCCGGCCCGCTCCACCAGCCCCTCGGCCGCCCGCCCGGCGGGGGTGTCGGCGTCCTCGTAACCGGCCAGGCGGTCCCGGTACGCCTCGGCGCCCACCACGAGGATCCGTTCGGGCCCCACCCCGAGGTCGAGCCCGCGCAGCAGGTCGGCCCCCTCCTCGTCGGTCACCAGGAGCTGGCAGTCGGTGGCCCGCACGTCGGCGGCCAGCGCCTCCCCCCGGCGGGTGGGGTTCACGCCCACCACGGCCGCCCCGGCCAGCGCAGCGCCCTGGAGCCAGAAGAGGTACTCGGGCACGTTGGGCAGGAGCACGCCCACGTGGAACGGCCCCGGGCGGCGGAGGGCGGCGGCCAGCCCGCCGCGCGCCGCGCCGGCGGCCAC
>JBOGGH010000767.1:0-1607 GCA_050743905.1 Acidimicrobiales bacterium | reverse complement strand
GTGGATGCCTGCTCACCCCGCCTGCGGAACCCATCCCGCTAATCCATTCAGAACCCGCTGCCAGCAGGCGACCTGGACTTTTGCCCGCGTCTGCTGCAATTCCCGAGAGTTGGTATAGATCGCGGTCGAGGTGTCGCAGCGATGCCCGACCTGTTCTTGGATGAACATCCGATCTGCGCCTTGTTCTGTCAGGTGGGTGACGTAGGAGTGCCTCAGCGAATGCGGGGTGAGCGAGGCCGGCAGCCCGAGGGCGTCCCGGTAGGCCACGAAGCGGGCGTTGATCTCGGCCGGCTTCAGCCGTCCTCCCCGCTCGGTCACCCACAGCGCCGGATGATCCATGCAGCCAAAGCGCGGCCGGATGTTCTCGACGTAGTCCGCCAGGGCTTCGACCGCCCAACCCATCAACGACAAAACGTTGCGGCGCCGGGGAGGCTGCCCGCGCACCGCCTTGCCGTAGCGGACGTGGCACATCCCATAGCGCCCGAACTCAGGCGCTGACGGGTTGCGCCCCCAATCGACCAGATCGAGCTTCGAGGTCTCGGTCCGGCGGAGCCCCCATGCGTAGATGACCTTGAACAGCGTCGCATCCCTGTAGGCCGAGAGCGCCCCTTTTCGCTTGCGCGCCGCACTGCGCTCCACCTGCTCGTCGGCGTAGTCGATGAAGGCTTGCAGCTCTTCTCTCGTGAACGGCCTTGCCTCGGGACTGCCCTCGTAGTCGTTGAGGTGCACCATCGTGTTCCACTCGTGGCAGATCGCCACCGGGTGCATGCCAGGGCCGAAGGACTCCTCGCACGCAGACGGCCAGCCGTAGCGGGGGTCGGTGATGTAGCGGCTGAAGAGCCGGAGGTCTACCTGGTAGGAGCGGATCGTCGAGGGGGCGAGGTGCTTCTCGCCGGTGAGCGACAGCGTCCACTCGTCGACATGGCAAGGTCCCCAGCTCCACGGGTACTCGTTCGTGAACCCGGAGAAGCGGCGTACGAGGCGCTCGCGGGCATCGATCGTGTGCGCCCGCAGCCCCCGGGCGCTCTGCTGTGCCCTGAAGCCGCGCAGCATCGCATCGAACATGGCATCTTCCGGTCGAGGTGGGCCACGCCGGAGACGAGCTCGAGCTGTGCACAACCTGTCAGATCACCTCGTCCCACCAACCCTCCCAGCCTCCCGTTTGAGGCTGGGATCATGCATGTAACGCGTTCATCCCGCAAGTGCGCTGGCCAGGGCCTGTGGACGAGTGGGCAGCTGCCCCTACTCAAACAAGGTCGTGATCAGGCGACCTGGACTTTGTCGCCCGTCTGATGCAATTCCCGAGAGTTGGCATAGATCGCGGTGGTCGCGATGTCCCGATGGCGCAGCACCTGGCCGACCTCGATGAGCGACGCGCCCTGCCGCAGCATCTCAGTGGCCAGGCCGTGACGAAGCCTGTGGGCTCCGATCACCTCGATCCCGCAGCGCAGGCACACCCGCCGCAGCGACTCGCTGACCAGCGACGGCCGTGTTGCCCGACACGCTGAATGAGGATGGCTGCGACGCTCTCGGCGAGCATGGGGACGCGAGGACGACCAACGACTGAAACGACCGAAGTGATGGTCGCCGTTGCTCGCAGTGACGGA
>JBOGGH010000766.1:0-1609 GCA_050743905.1 Acidimicrobiales bacterium | reverse complement strand
GCGGTGGCCAGCACCGGGCCCTGCCGGCAGGCGACCGGGTGGGGCGCGGCGCCCGGCCCGGCGCCCGGCCCCGGTCCCAGCGTGGCCAGGACTTCCACGTCCGGCCCCACCGCCACCACCACCGGCGCCCGGATGAACACCGCCGGCAGGCCGGCCGCCGGGCCGCTGCCGCCCTCCGGTCCGGTGGCCGGAGACCCCTCCCCGCCGGCCAGCGACGGGGCGTGGAGCACGCTCTCGAAGGAGAACCGCTGGCGGCCGTAGCCGTTGCGCCGCACGGTGCAGTCGAGCACGCCGAACGACCGCTGGTCCGGCCGGCCGTCCAGCACGTTCCGGGCGAGCAGCACCAGCCCGGCGCAGGTGCCGAAGGCCGGCAGGCCGGCGGCGAGCGCGGCGGCCAGGGGCTCGAAGAGCCCGGACGACTCGAGCAGCATCGACAGGGTGGTGGACTCCCCCCCGGGCAGCACGACCCCGACGATCCCGGCCAGGTCGGCCGGCCGGCGCACCGGGCGGGTGGCCACCCCCACCTCGTCGAAGGCGGCAGCGTGCTCCCGCACGTCGCCCTGGAGGGCGAGGATCCCGACGGTCACCGCGCCGGCGGGCGGGCTACCAGCCGCGGTCGGCCAGGTGCTCGGAGAGCGTGGCCATCTCCTCGCCGCGCATGGCCTCCCCGAGCCCGGTGCTCACCTTGGCCACGTGCTCGGCGTCGCCGTAGTGAGTGGTGGCCTCCACCACGGCCCTGGCCATGCGGGCGGGGTCGGCGCTCTTGAAGATGCCCGACCCCACGAACACCGCCTCGGCCCCGAGCTGCATCACCAGCGAGGCGTCGGCCGGCGTGGCGATGCCTCCGGCGCAGAAGAGCGGGACCGGCAGGCGGCCGGTGCGCGCCACCTCCTGCACCAGCCCCACCGGGGCGGCGAGCTGCTTGGCCCAGCCGTACTGCTCGGCGGCGTCGGCCTGGGTGATGCGGCGGACGTCCCCCACGATCGACCGCAGGTGCCGGACCGCCTCCACGATGTTCCCGGTGCCAGCCTCGCCCTTGGAGCGGATCATGGCCGCGCCCTCCGATACCCGGCGGAGCGCCTCGCCGAGGTTCGTGGCACCGCACACGAAGGGCACGGTGTAGCCCCACTTGTCGATGTGGTGGGCCTCGTCCGCCGGGGTGAGGACCTCGCTCTCGTCGATGTAGTCCACGCCGAGCGCCTGGAGGACCTGGGCCTCGGCGAAGTGGCCGATCCGGGCCTTGGCCATCACCGGGACGGTGACCGCCTGCTGGATGGCCTCGATCAGCGCCGGGTCGCTCATGCGGGCCACCCCACCGTCGCGCCGGATGTCGGCGGGCACCCGCTCGAGGGCCATCACCGCCACCGCGCCGGCGTCCTCGGCCACCTTGGCCTGCTCGGCGTCGACCACGTCCATGATCACGCCGCCGCGCAGCATGTCGGCCAGGCCGCGCTTGACGGTGAACGTCCCCGTCTCGCGGCCGGCCGGTGTCCCCTGCGCCACCTGCCCCGACGTCGCCTCCGGCGTTCCGGCCATAGCGACCATGCTACCGGAGGGGCCGGTGGCCTCCACCCGCCGCCGCCGGGCGCGGCACGGCGCGGCTCACCAC
>JBOGGH010000765.1:0-1612 GCA_050743905.1 Acidimicrobiales bacterium | reverse complement strand
GCGCCTGACCGCGGCCGAGACCACCTGGGTGAGCGGCCTCACGGGAGCGCCTTGGCCTCCCGGAGCGCGTCACCCAGGGCGAGGACCGCCTCGACGCGTGCCGCCCGGGCCATCGGGTCGGCGTCGGGCCCGAGGGTCGCAGGCTCCGGCCGGACCTGCTCCTCGCCGATCGCCGGCTGGGGGGTGCCGGTGATCTCGGCCAGCTCGTTCTGGCTGAGCCGGCGCGACTCCCTGGCTCGCCTGAGGAAGCTCCCGTACACGGCTCGAATACAGCTAGGTAGCTATGCCCTGGCGCACGGGACGCTCCCCCTACGGGCGCCGCAGGAGCGGTCGCGCCGCCGCCCTCACCCGCCCACCAGGTCCTTGGCCACCATGCCGTGCACGCCGATGCGGCGGTCCACCACCTGGGTCACGGCGAAGTCCACCCCCACGCTGGCCAGGGAGTACGCGTCGTCGGCGCCCAGCTCCCAGGTCTGCTCGAGGAAGCGGAGCACCCGGCGGGCCGTAGCCCGCATGGCGTCATCGAGGGTGTCCCCGAACCCGTGGACGTGCCAGTGGGTGGGCGTCTCCAGCACCGGCACCGTCCACGCCACGTCCGGCCGAAGGTGCAGCTCGACCACCGCGTCCAGCGACGCCTCGAGGGCCGTGCCGGACAGCTCGGCGTCCCCCTGGGCCATGTGGGGGTCGCCCATCGAGAGCAGGGCACCGGGCACCTGCACCGGCAGGAAGTAGGAGGTGCCGGGCCCGGCCCGCCAGTTGTCGATGTTGCCGCCGTGGTCGCCCGGCGGCACGCTGCTGTGCCGGCCCGGC
Organism: Acidimicrobiales bacterium; assembly: GCA_050743905.1. Lineage (GTDB taxonomy): Bacteria > Actinomycetota > Acidimicrobiia > Acidimicrobiales > RAAP-2 > JBOGGH01. The sequence goes on along the minus strand of JBOGGH010000765.1, from coordinate 802 downwards.
GCGGCGGGCGCCAGGCCCACCGTGCCGAGGTGCGGCCGCAGCGGCACCACCATCTCGCGGGCCACCGCCTCCCGGGGCACCGACCCCGGCGGCACCACCGTGCCCGGGGCGTCCACGATCGGGGTGGTCTTCCAGTCGTAGGCGAGCTCGGCCCGGGCGGTGCCGGACGCCGGGTCCACCGACCAGATGGTGACCCGCTCCTTGCCGAAGTCCGGGTAGAGGTGGCCCCAGTTGGCGGCCAGGTTGGACCCGTGGCCGAAGCGGGGCTCGAGCGAGCGGATCCGCACCTCGAGGACGTCGCCGGGCAGGGCGCCATCCACGGCGATCGGGCCGGTGAGGACGTGCGGGCCGGGACCCCGCTCCGCCGGCGGCACCCCATGGAAGAGGGCGCGGACCGCGTCGTCCATCATCAGCTCGGGCGCGTCGCCCGAGTGGTGGGTGACGGTGCGCACAGCGACCGTGTCGCCGCTGGCGACCGTCAGCACCGGCGCCAGGGCGCGGTCGAAGTACCCCCAGTGGACGCTCGCCGGGTTGGCGTCGAGCTCGTGCACGTTGACCTCCGCTCCGCTCCCGCGGCCGCCCCCGCCGTCGCCGCGCCACGGGCCGGGACCTCCCCAGCCCCTCCCGGCGACGGTACGGCAGGCGCGTTTCGTGGCTGTTTCGTGCGCATGAAGAGACGGCGTCTCGCACCTGGGAACGACTCCGGCCGCAGGCGCGAGGTCAACCCGGGCCAACCCGGGTCGCCGCCCCGGGCGGGCCCGGGGTCAGGCCGGGCCGCCCACGGCGGCGCTCAGGCCCGCAC
>JBOGGH010000764.1:0-1615 GCA_050743905.1 Acidimicrobiales bacterium | reverse complement strand
GCCCGGGAGCTGGTCCGTCCGGCGGCGGGTGCGGGGCCGGCCGAGCGTGAGCGCGATCGTGCCCTTCCGGGACGCGGCGCCCCTGCTGCGTGCCTGCGTGGACTCGGTGCTCCGCACCGCCGGCACCGCCGGAGGCAACGGAAGCGACGGGGTGGACCTCGACCTGGTGCTGGTGGACAACGGCTCCACCGAGCCGGAGACCCTCACCCTGCTCGACCGGCTGGACCGGCGTCCCGACGTCACCGTGCGGCGGGATCCCCGTCCCTTCAACTGGGCGGCCCTGAACAACGCCGCCGCCGAGGACGCCCGCGGGGACGTGCTCCTCTTCCTGAACAACGACATCGAGGCCCGGCGAACCGGGTGGCTGGCGGCGCTCACCGCCCAGGCGCTCCGGGACGACGTGGGCGCGGTGGGCGCCAGGCTCCTCTACCCCGGTGGCCGGGTGCAGCACGCCGGCGTGGTGCTGGGGCTGGGCGGCGCGGCGGGCCACGTGCTGGCCGGGCTCCCCGGCGACCGGCCCGGGTACCTGGGCATGGCGGTGCTCACCCGCGACTGCTCGGCGGTGACCGGCGCCTGCCTGGCCACGCGCCGGGGCGTCTTCGAGGCCCTGGACGGCTTCGACGAGGATCTCGGCCTGGACGTGAACGACATCGACTACTGCCTGCGGGCCCGCGAGCTCGGGCTGGAGGTGCTCTACGAGCCGCTGGCCGAGCTGGTGCACCACGAGTCGCCCAGCCGCGGCACCTCCGGGAGCCCCAAGGACCAGCTCCGGTTCCTCGAACGCTGGCAGGACGTGGTGGTGGCCGGCGACCCGTACCTGAACCGGCACCTCACCCGGGCGGACTGCTCGGCGGCCCTCCGCCGACCGGGCGAGGACAGGGAGTGGCACCAGTGGCGCTCGACCCTCGCGAGGTCGTGAGCGACGTCGCCCGCCGGGCCCACGACCCCGGCGAGGCGGACGCCCCCACCCTCCTCCACCACCCCCCCGGCGCCAAGGCGCCGCTGCCGCCGGTCCGGCACGGCGAGGAGCTGACCGCCGTCCACCGGGCCTGGGCGGACGCCCACGCCGCCGAGCACCCCCCGGACCACGCCGCCGGCCGCGCCGGGCTGGACGCCGTCAAGGCGAGGGCGCGGGCCCGCCTGGCCTCGGCCGCCGCCGCCGCCATGCCGGACCGCGGGCCCAGGGACGCCGTGGTGGGCGACCTGATCCGGGCGGTGGACGCGCTGGCCAGCCGGGTGGACGAGCTCGGGGGCCGCCTGGTGGCGCTGGAGGAGCTCGTGGAGGAGGTGGTGGTGGTGACCAGCGAGGACCTCACCCGGGTCCGCGCCGCGGTGGCCGGGCGGGGGACCCGCTCCTCGGCAGCCGAGCGCCGCCGTGGGCCGGCCGCCGGTGGCTGAGCCGGTGGCCGGGCGCGTGGCGCTCCTGGGCGGCTCCTGGGGACGGCCGCACAGCGAGCCGGCGTTCGCGGCACGGGCGGTGGCGGCGGCGCTCTCCCGCCGGGCCGCCGTGGACGTCCTGGTGCCCGGCTCTCCGGGGCCGCCTCGTCCCGACGGCGCGTTCGACCTGCTGCCGGTGGGCGGGGGCCCGGAGACCGTCAGCGGCCCGGGGACGGTC
>JBOGGH010000763.1:0-1616 GCA_050743905.1 Acidimicrobiales bacterium | reverse complement strand
GTCCACGGACGGCCGGGGCGGGGACGCGGCGCCGGCGGCCGCCGCGAGGGCGGCCCGGCCGTGGCCCTTCACGCACTCGGGGTCCGGGCCGTCGAGCGGGAGGCCGGTGAAGTACTTGGCCGCCATGCAGCCGCCCCGGCAGGTGTCGTAGGCCGAGCACCGCTGGCACGCCCCCTGCGGCGCCGGGCCCCGGAGCCGCCGGAAGAGCGGGGCCTCGCGCCAGATCCCGGCGAAGCCGCCCGGCTGGCGGACGTTCCCGGCCCGGAACTCCTCGTGGATGGTGAAGGGGCAGGCGTAGACGTCGCCCACCGGGTCGATCAGGCAGACCACCCGGCCGGCGCCGCACAGGTTGAGGCCCGGGAGCGACTCGCCGTAGCCCGACAGGTGGAAGAACGAGTCGCCGGTGAGCACCCGTTCGCCGTGGTCGAGCAGCCAGCGGTAGAGGTCGTGCTGCTGCCCGGCCGTCGGGTGGAGGTCGTCCCAGACGTCGGCGCCGCGGCCGGACGGCCGCAACCGGGTGACGCGGAGCTGGGCGCGGTGGGACTCGGCCAGGGCCAGGAGCTGGTTGAGCTGGTGGAGGTTGTGGCGGGTGGCCACCACGGACACCTTGAAGTTCTCGAAGCCCGCCTCGGCCAGCCGCGCCATGGCCCGGCGGGCGGCGCGGTAGGAGCCGGCGCCCCGGACGGCGTCGTTCACCCGGGCTGTGGCGCCGTCCAACGAGATCTGCACGTCCACGTAGTCGCTCCCGGCGAGCCGGGCGGCGGCGGCCGGGGTGAGCCGCGTGCCGTTGGTGGAGAACTTCACGCCCACGTGGTGCGCGGTGGCGTAGTCCAGCAGGTCCCAGAAGTCGCGCCGGACGGTGGGCTCGCCTCCCCCGATGTTCACGTAGAACACCTGCAGGCGCTCGAGCTCGTCGATGACCGCCCGGCACTCGGCGGTCGACAGCTCCCGGGGGTCGCGGCGCCCGGAGCTCGACAGGCAGTGCGCGCACGCCAGGTTGCAGGCGTAGGTGAGCTCCCACGTGAGGCAGATCGGGGCGGCGAGGCCCTCGTGGAAGCGGTCCACGAGCGGCGCGGGGGCGGGGGTGGCGGGGGCGGGGGGCGCGGTGGTGAGGGCAACTGGCGCCGTGGGCGCGGAGGCATCGGCCGCGGTGGCGGGGGGTGCCTTGGCGGTGGCCGGCGTCGCGGAGGCGACTGGCGTCGCGGGCGCCGGGACCAGGATGCCGGCCTCGGCCAGCCGCCCGATGGCCCGGGCGTACCCCGCCAGCTCGCCGTCCGGCACCTCCGCGGCCCGGCAGGCGGCCATCGCCGAGGGGTGGTCGGCGAGCGACGCCACCACGGCCGCCAGCCGCCGGCTCTTCAGGAAGGAGAGCCGCCGCGACCCGAAGTGGTACGTCATGGCGCCGAACGCCTCCGGCCGGACGGCCACGCTCGGGTGCAGCCGCCAGCCCGCCTCGAGCTCGGGCGTGTCGAGCCTCACGGTCATCGCCGGACCGCCGGGCTCAGTAGACGCCGCACATGCCGTCGATGGAGACGTCCTCGATGGTGAGGTCGTCCACCACCACGGCCGGTGGCGTGGTCCCCGGCAGCGCGGCCCCTGGTGCCGCGGTCCCGGGC
>JBOGGH010000762.1:0-1629 GCA_050743905.1 Acidimicrobiales bacterium | reverse complement strand
GCCTGCTCCAGCGGGAACGGGATCCCGATCAGGCCGGTCTGGCAGACCAGCACCTCCTCGGCCGCCGACCCCACCTCGGCCCCCACCACCTCGCAGAGCCGGAGCGCCGCCGCCACGCCGGGCGCGCCCGTGGCCGCGTTGGCGTTGCCGGCGGTGAGCACCACCGCGGCCGCCCGTCCCCCGGTGGCCGCCAGGTGCCGGCGCGAGACCTGCACCGGTGCCGCCACGGCCAGGTTCGAGGTGAAGACGCCGCCCGCCGGCACGGCCCGCCCGTCCTCGGTGGCGACCACCGCCACGTCGGGCGCGCCCGCCGCCTTGATCCCCGCCGCGCCGCCGGCGGCCACGAACCCCTGCGGTGCGGTGACGCTCACGGGTACACCCCCACGAGCGGGAGCCCCGTGGGCTCGGGCAGGCCGAGCGCCAGGTTGGCGCACTGCACCGCCTGGCCGGCCGCCCCCTTCACCAGGTTGTCCAGCGCGCACAGCGCCACCACCCATCCGGTGCGGGGGTCCACCCTCGCCGTGACGTGGGCGCAGTTGGACCCGGTGGCGGCCTTGGTGGACGGCGGTTCCCCGGTGACCGCCACGAACGGCTCGCCGTCGTAGGCGTCGTGGAGGGTCGCCAGCGCGCCCTCGGTGGTGAGGTCGCCCTCCGGCCGGGCGTAGCAGGTGGCGAGAATGCCCCGGGCCATGGGGGCCAGGTGCGGAGTGAACAGCACCTCGGCCCCGAGGGCCTGCTCGATCTCGGGGGTGTGGCGGTGGGTGAGCAGGCCGTAGGCGGTGAAGTCCTCGTCCACCGTCCCGAAGTGGAGGCGCTCGCTCGGGGCCCGCCCGGCGCCGGAGACCCCGCTCGCCGCGTCGACCACGATCCCCCGGGGCGCCACCGCCCCGGCCCGGACCAGCGGGGCCAGCGCCAGTGCCGCCGCCGTGGGGTAACAGCCGGGGGCCGCCACCAGCCGGGCGCCGGCCAGCCCCTCCCGGAAGAGCTCGGGGAGGCCGTAGGCGAACTCGGCGAGCAGGTGCGGCGCGGCGTGCGCCTCGCCGTACCACTCGGGGTAGAGATCGGGGTCCCGCAGCCGGAAGTCGGCCGCCAGGTCCACCACCGCCCCCACCCGGGGCGCCAGCTCGGGCACCAGGCGCTGGGACTCCCCGTGCGGGAGGGCCAGGAAGACGAGATCGAGGCCGGCCAGCGGCCCGGCGGAAGTCGGCTCGAACTGGAGCTCGGGGTAGGCGGCAGCGAGCGACGGGTATCGGTCCGCCGCCATCTCCCCGGCCTGGGTGGCGGCCATGGCCGAGACGACGTCGAGCTCTGGATGCCCGGCACACAGCCGCAGGAGCTCCAGCCCCAGGAACCCGGAGCTGCCCACGATCCCGACCTTCATTCGATAACTATACGCCATCCCGCATAGTCATGGAATAATTATGCACATACCCAGGCACCCCGGAAACCAATAGAAATGAGGCCGTGCCCAAGCCCATCGCCTCGACCGTGGAGATCGATCGGCCTCCCGATCTGGTCTTCGCCTATGCCACCGATCCCTCCCGCTTCGGCGAGTGGCAGCGCGGGGTGGTGGACGGCCATCTCGAGGGTCCCACTCCCCCGGTGGTCGGGACCATCTGCAAGATGACC
>JBOGGH010000761.1:0-1631 GCA_050743905.1 Acidimicrobiales bacterium | reverse complement strand
GCGGGGCCGTGGCCACGCTCCTGGTACTGCCGGCCGCGGTGCTGGTCGCGCCGGCGGTCGCCGCCGCGCCGGTGGCCGCGACGCCGGCCGGGGTTCAGCCCGCAGGGACCGGCGGCTACTGGGAGGTGGCCTCGGACGGCGGCATCTTCGCCTTCGGCGCGCCGTTCGACGGCTCCATGGGCGGCACGCCGCTCAACCAGCCGGTCGTGGGCATGGCCGCCACGCCCACAGGCGGCGGCGCTGCATCCGATGGCGCCACCTCCGGCGGCTACTGGGAGGTGGCCGCCGACGGCGGCATCTTCGCCTTCGGGAACGCCGCCTTCCACGGCTCCATGGGCGGCACCCCGCTCGACAAGCCCATCGTGGGCCTGGCGGTGGACCCGGCGACCGGCGGCTACTGGGAGGTGGCCTCGGACGGCGGCATCTTCGCCTTCGGCGCGCCGTTCGACGGCTCCATGGGCGGCACGCCGCTCAACCAGCCGATCGTGGGCATGGCCCCCACGCCCACAGGCGGCGGCGCTGCGTCCGATGGCGCCACCTCCGGCGGCTACTGGGAGGTGGCCGCCGACGGCGGCATCTTCGCCTTCGGGAACGCCGCGTTCCAGGGCTCCATGGGCGGCACGCCGCTCGACAGGCCGATCGTGGGCCTGGCGGTGGACCCGGCACCGGCAGCGGCTACCACGCACGGCATCGTGCAGACCGGTCCCACGTCCGGCACCGTGGCCACGGTGGGGTCCTCGTCCTTCACCGCGCAGCTCGCCACCGGGGGCGGGGACGGGCCCGTCTCCTTCGCCGAGGGCACCTCGGGCAGCGCCGCCGAGGTCCGCGTCTCGGCGAGCGGGGCCGTCACCACGTCGGGCCCGCTCGCGGCAGGGACCTACGCCGTCTCGGGGACCACCGGCGACGCCCACGGCGACTCGGGCACGTGGAGCTACACGCTCACGGTCGCCCCGGCGGCGATCGTGCAGGGCACACCGGTGGCCGGCCACGTGAGCACGGCGACATCGGCGGGCTTCACCGCCCAGCTCGTGGCCTCCGGCGGCCAGGGTGCCGCGACCTTCACCACCCGGGCCGGGACAGCGGCCGACCTGCAGGTGTCGGCCTCGGGCGCGGTCACCACCGCCGGGACGCTGGCCGCCGGCACCTACGAGACCTCGGGCTCCGCCGGTGACGCGTTCGGCGACTCGGGCACCTGGCACTACAGCCTCGACGTGGGCCCGGTGCCGGTCACCCAGGACGCCCCGACGTCCGGCACCGTCACCACCACCACATCGGCCGGCTTCACGGCCCAGCTCGCCGTGTCCGGCGCCGTGGGGACAGCGGCGTTCACCGAGATGGCCGGCACAACCGCCGACGTCCACGTGAGCCCCACCGGCACGGTGACCACGAGCGGGACCCTGGACGCCGGCAGCTACTCCGTGTCCGGCGCCGTGGCCGACCCGTTCGGCGACACCGGGACGTGGAGCTTCACCCTCGCCGTCACCGACGTGCCGGTCACCCAGGTCGCCCCGACGTCCGGCACCGTCACCACCACCACATCGGCCGGCTTCACGGCCCAGCTCGCCGTGTCCGGCGCCGTGGGGACAGCGGCGTTCACCGAGATGGCCGGCACAACCGCCGACGTCCACGTG
>JBOGGH010000760.1:0-1634 GCA_050743905.1 Acidimicrobiales bacterium | reverse complement strand
CATGTACACGTCGGGGACGACCGGGCACCCCAAGGGCGTCATGATCACCCACGGCAACCTGGCGTGGAAGAACCTCGCCCACGTGGTGGAGCTCGGCTTCACCGCCGCCGACGTGGGGCTGGCCTGCGGCCCCATCTACCACGTGGGGGCGCTCGACCTCACCACCACCACCCTGATGGCCGTGGGGGCCACCACGGTGGTCCACCGGACGTTCGACGCGGCAGGGGTGGTGGACGAGGTCGAGCGGTCCCGGGTGACCACGGTGTGGCTCGCCCCCGCCATGGTCAACGCCGTCATGGCGGTGCCGGGCGTCGAGGACCGGGACCTGTCCTCGGTGCGCGTGATCGTCAACGGCGGCGAGAAGATGCCGCTCCCGCTCATCGAGCGGCTCCGGCGCACGTTCCCCGCGGCGTGGATCGCCGACGCCTACGGCATGACCGAGACGGTCTCGGGCGACACCTTCCTGGACCGCGACAGCATCGTCACCAAGCGGGGCAGCGTGGGCCGGCCCTGCCTCTACCTCGACCTGGAGATCTGGGACGAGCGGGGCAGCCCGGTGCCCGCCGGGACCCGCGGCGAGATCGTCCTGCGCGGCCCCAAGGTCTTCAAGGGCTACTGGCGCGATCCCGAGGCCACCGAGCGCGCCTTCAGCGAGGGGTGGTTCCACACCGGCGACGTGGGGGTCCGGGACGGGGACGGCTACGTCTACGTGGTGGACCGCCTGAAGGACATGATCGTCTCGGGCGGGGAGAACATCGCCGGGTCGGAGATCGAGCGGGTCCTCTACGAGCACGGCTCGGTGCTGGAGGCGGCGGCGGTGGGCCGGCCCGACCAGCGGTGGGGCGAGGTCCCCGTGGCCTTCGTGGTGCTCCGCCCGGGCTCCGTGGCCACCACCGACGAGCTGGTGGCCCACTGCCGCGCCAACCTGGCACGCTTCAAGGTCCCGAAGGAGGTGGTGCTCCTGGAGGCCCTGCCCCGGAACCCCTCGGGCAAGGTGCTCAAGCGCGACCTGCGGGACCTCGTGTAGCGGGCTGCCGCCCGGCGCCCAGCGTCAGATGTACATGCCGCCGTTCACCCCCAGGATCTGGCCGGTGGTGTAGCCGCCCTCCTCGGAGCAGAGGTACGAGGCGGCGGCGGCGATGTCTTCCGGCGTGCCTGCCCGGCCCAGGGGGACCATCGGGCCCACCACGTCCACGCCGGGGAAGTCCCCGGACGCCTCGGCGGCCCGGGCCATCGGGGTGTCCACCACGCTCGGCGAGATGGAGTTGACCGTGACGCCCCGGCGCGCCAGGTCCACGGCGAGGGACCTGGTGAGGGCGATCACCCCGCCCTTGGACGCCGAGTAGTGCGCCATGTTGGGCGCGCCGGACTGCGCGCTCTGCGACGAGATGGTCACGATGCGCCCCCAGCCCGCCTCGAGCATGTCCGGCACCACCGCCTGGACGCAGGTGAAGGTGCCGGTGAGGTTGATGTCGATGACCTCGTGCCAGCGCTCCGGGGTGATCTCGAGGAGGGGGTCGAAGGCCTCGATCCCGGCGCTGGTCACCAGGACGGTCACCGGGCCGAGCGCCGAGCGCACGGCCCGCACGGCGGCGTCCACCGCAGCGCGGTCGGTGACGTCCGCCGGCGCGGCC
>JBOGGH010000759.1:0-1635 GCA_050743905.1 Acidimicrobiales bacterium | reverse complement strand
CGAGTCAGCCCTCGCCGCTCCGGGGTCGTTCAGCGGCGGCAGCGTACCCGAGCCGGATCTCCCCAGTGGCTGCTGAGACCTTATCCATCTGCGAGACACTCTCTTCGAGGCGACGGCGGTGGTAATCCACTCGCGGTAGATCGCAGCTTCGTGCTCGTCGAGGCGACGGCTCACCGCCTTGCCGGCGATCGCACGGCTCCACTGGTAGTACGGGCCGTGACGCTGCAGCGGGTCGGCCATGCAGCGACAGCTCGGCTGGCCACACGAGGTCTCTTGGACGACGAGGCTTCCGGGGCTGATGTGGCCGACCGTTTCGTGCTCGGTGACCGGACGCCGGTGCTGCTGCTTAGGGCGCTCGAGTCGACTGGTCATCCTGCGTCCGCTCCCTGGCATTCCGCCATCGATGATCGGTCAGCAACTTCGCCGCCGACATATACGGGCCCCGGGTGTCAAGGTGGACGGCCGATGGCGACAGAGTGCTTCACGCTCGTGAGTGAGACGTTCGGCAGCCTGCCGATCGTCAAGCACTTCCTCGCGCTCATGGGCGGCGACGAGCTGCCCCGTAGAGGTGCGAGATCCTTCTCGAGTCACTCACGGGTACCCACGGGTGCCGGGGAGGAAGACTCGGGCTCCGGGGATGAGGAGGCCGGCCGGCGTGTCCCCCCGTGGGCGTTGCCCCTACGCCGGGACATCGAGCGGCTCCCGAGGTGACGACCGCCCGTGAGACCTTTCCGTTCCCTGCCTCAAGGCTTCACGTCACCGGCCTCAGCAGGCTCCGTCTCACGCGGCACCGACCGGAACGACAGGACGTAATACACGACCGCGAGACGAGGAGCTCGAAGATCCAGCTCAGGTCCGCGCCATGTGTCGCGTTGGACATTCAAGATGAGCCCGCCCTCAGATCCACCAACGGGCCTGTGTAGGCGGGCTTGTAAAAGGCCGCGTCGATCCACATCAAGGCGGCGAACATGCCTGCGGCAAGCGAGAAGAGGGCCTTCCAGTTGAACCCGCCGTTGCGCCAGTAGATCCCTCCGTACTGCCACGGGCCGAGCCAGACCACGATGTAGTCGAGGAAGCTCGACAGGTCGGTCAGGAAGCTGCCCTTGTAGATGACTAGGGCTGCACGGCGACGGCGAGGATGATGATCGCCGCCTTGCCGCCAGCGTTCACCGAGCCGTGCTCGTGCTCGAACATGGCGATCACGAACAGCACGACGAGGGCGATGCCCTCGACCTCGAAGCCGACCTGGGTGTCCCGGCTATTGGCCGGTTCATCGTGGGACTCTCAAACGGTCGCGAGGCGCGCGTCGGTACAGCGCCGAACCGAGTTCGTTCAGAAGACGAACGGCACGAGCATCTTGGTCGAGCGCTTGTACACCGGGTAGACGTCTGGGAACTGCTCGGTCATGTAGCGTTCCTCGACCGTGGCGCTGTAGACGAAGTAGACCCCAGCCAGGACCACGGCGGTCAGCCACAGCCAGCTCAGTGCCACCGCGGTGCCGATGCCGGCAACCAGGATGCCCGAGTAGATCGGGTGGCGGACCAGGTGGTAGGGGCCGCCGGTCACGAGCTCTGGTTCGTCCTTCTGCGTCATCGGGGTGCCCCAGTTGCGCCCGATGTGCACGCGGGCCCAGAT
>JBOGGH010000758.1:0-1635 GCA_050743905.1 Acidimicrobiales bacterium | reverse complement strand
GCCCCCGCCATCCCCACCCACGCCACCCCCGCCACGGGCGGCGCCTGACGGCCATGGCGAACGCGTGGTTCGAGACCGTGGCCGAGGCGCAGCGCCGGGCGCGGCGGCGCCTGCCCAAGTCCGTGTACTCGGCGCTCTTGGCCGGCTCCGAGCGGGGCGTGACCGTGGCCGACAACGTGGCCGCCTTCGACGAGCTCGGCTTCGCCCCGCACGTGGCGGGGCTGCCGGCCAAGCGGGAGCTGGCGACGTCGGTGATGGGCCAGCCGGTCTCGCTGCCGGTGGTGGTCTCGCCCACCGGGGTCCAGGCCGTCCACCCCGACGGCGAGGTGGCCGTGGCCCGGGCGGCGGCGGCGCGGGGCACGGTCATGGGGCTGAGCTCGTTCGCCTCCAAGACCGTGGAGGAGGTGGTGGCGGCCAACCCGCAGACCTTCTTCCAGGTGTACTGGGCGGGTAGCCGCGACCACCTGGTCCGGCGCCTGGCCCGGGCCCGGGAGGCCGGCGCCGTGGGCCTGATCGTCACCCTCGACTGGTCGTTCTCCTACGGCCGGGACTGGGGGAGCCCGTTCATCCCCGAGCGGCTCGACCTCCGCTCGGCGGTCCGCCTGGCCCCCGAGGTGCTCGCCCGGCCCCGGTGGCTCTGGGCGTTCGTCCGCAGCGGGGGGCTGCCGGCCCTCACCGTGCCGAACATGGCCCTTCCCGGCGAGCCGGTGCCCACGTTCTTCGGCGCCTACGGCGAGTGGCAGCAGACCCCGCCGGCGAGCTGGGAGGACGTCGCCTGGCTGGTGGCCCAGTGGGACGGCCCGGTCATGCTGAAGGGCGTGGTCCGCGTGGACGACGCCAGGCGGGCGGTGGACGCCGGCGTGGCCGCCGTCTCGGTCTCCAACCACGGGGGCAACAACCTGGACGGGACCCCCGCCCCGCTGCGGGCGCTGCCCGCCGTGGTGGACGCCGTGGGCGGCGACGTGGAGGTGCTGCTGGACGGCGGCGTCCGGCGCGGCAGCGACGTGGTGAAGGCCGTGGCCCTGGGGGCCCGGGCGGTGATGATCGGCCGGGCCTACCTCTGGGGCCTGGCGGCCAACGGCCAGGCCGGGGTGGAGAACGTGCTGGACGTCCTGCGGGGCGGCATCGACGCGACGCTGCTCGCCACGGGCCGGTCGTCGGTCCACGACCTGGGACCCGGGGATCTGCTGGTGCCGGACGGGTTCGGGCGGGCGCTCGGAGCGCCGTGAGCCGCCCGCTGGGCTGGTGCACCTCCCCCCGGGCCGCCGAGCTGGCGGCGGCTGGCGCCGTCCTGGCGGTCCCGCTCGGGTCCACGGAGCAGCACGGCCCGCACCTCCCGCTGGCCCAGGACACCGAGCTCGCCGTGGCCCTCTGCCACCGCCTGGCGGCGCGCCGTCCCGACGTGGTGGTGGCGCCCCCGGTCCCCTACGGCGCCAGCGGGGAGCACGAGGGCTTTGCCGGCACGCTCTCCATCGGCTGCCGGGCGCTCGAGCTCGTGGTGGTGGAGCTGTGCCGGTCGGCGACGGCCACGTTCGGGACCGTAGTGCTGGTGTCCGCCCACGGGGGCAACGCCGAGCCCGTCCGGCGGGCCTGCCACCGGCTGGCGGGGGAGGGCAGGCGCGTCCTGGCCTGGGC
>JBOGGH010000757.1:0-1640 GCA_050743905.1 Acidimicrobiales bacterium | reverse complement strand
CCGCTGCACCAACCCGGCCGAGCAGATCGCCGGCACCACCGTCTCGGCGCCGCAGACCCGCGTCACGTCCGTGCTGCCCAACGCCGGCCCGCTGGCCGGCGGTGAGACGGTGACGGTGGCCGGGACATTCTTCACAGGGGCGACCGCCGTCGACTTCGGCGGGACCCCGGCCACCAGCTTCAGCGTGGTCAACGCCGGCACGGTCACCGCGGTGGAGCCGCCGGGCACAGCAGGCACGGTGGACGTGACGGTGACCACGCCGCTCGGCACCTCGGCGGCCACCCCGGCCGACCACTACACCTACACCAACGGCCCGATCGTGACCGGGGTGGCGCCCGCCTCCGGCCCCCCGGCCGGCGGCACCAGCGTGACGATCACCGGCCTCCAGCTCGCCACAGCGACCGCCGTGGACTTTGGCTCGCTCCCGGCGGCGGGCGTCACCCAGCAGTCCGCCACCCAGGTCACCGCGGTGTCGCCGCCGCAGGCCGCCGGCACGGTGGACGTGACGGTGGCCAACGCCGAGGGCACCTCGATCACCAGCGCCCTGGACCGGTTCACCTACACGGTGCCCGGCTACTGGACCGTGGCCTCGGACGGCGGCATCTTCGCCTTCGGCGGCGCACCGTTCTACGGCTCGATGGGCGGGAAGTCCCTGAACCAGCCGATCGTGGGCATGGCCGCCACCCCCACCGGCGGCGGCTACTGGGAGGTCGCCCGGGACGGCGGCATCTTCGCCTTCGGCGACGCACCGTTCTACGGCTCGATGGGCGGGAAGCCCCTGGACCAGCCGATCGTGGGCATGGCGCCCACGCCCACCGGCGGTGGCTACTGGGAGGTGGCCTCGGACGGCGGCGTCTTCGCCTTCGGCGACGCACCGTTCTACGGCTCCACCGGCGGCCGCCACCTGTCGGCCCCGGTGGTCCAGATGGTGGCCGCCCCCACAGGCACCGGCTACTGGGAGGTGGGCGCCGACGGCACCGTCTACGCCTTTGGCTACGCCGGCCGCTACGGCGGGATGGGCGGCAAGGCGCTCGACCAGCCCATCGTGGCGGCGGCGGCCACCCCGGACTTCCTCGGCAACTGGGAGGTGGCCTCGGACGGCGGCGTGTTCAGCTTCGGCGACGCCGGCTACTTCGGCTCCATGGGCGGCAGGCCCCTGAACGAGCCGATCGTGGGCGCGGCTCCCACGGCCGACGGCGGCGGCTACTGGATGGTGGCCTCGGACGGCGGCATCTTCAGCTTCGGCGACGCGGCCTTCTCCGGCTCCATGGGCGGCAAGCCGCTCGACGCGCCCATGGTGGGGATGGCCGGCGCGTGAGCGCGCCGTGACGACCGCTCCGCCCTGACGGGCGGCCCCGATCCACGACACCGCCGGCGGACGGTGGGGCTCGCCCCGCCGGCGCGCGGAGGTCGTGAGGTGCTGGCCCCCCCACATGTCCCCCCATCCTGCAGGGGGGGCCAGCACCGGTCTCTCAGAGCCAGGAGGTGACGCCGTGGTCCCGGCGACGCAGTGGAGAAGGACGGACCGCCGGGAGGCACGGCGGGCGCGGCTGATCGAGGCCTACGTGCGCCTCGTGGGCGAGGCAGGCTGCGACGGTGCCGCCATCGCGCAGCTCTGCCGTGCCGCCAACGTGTCCACC
>JBOGGH010000756.1:0-1641 GCA_050743905.1 Acidimicrobiales bacterium | reverse complement strand
CGGCTGGCCCGGGCCGGCACGGGCGGGGCGGCGGCGGTGGTGGCCGCGGCGGCGGCGCTGGAGCGCCTCGGCTGGCGGGACCGGGCGGCCGAGATCCTGCCCGTCTCGCTGATGCTCCCGCAGGTGGGGCAGGGCGCCCTGGCCCTGGAGTGCCGCCTGGACGACGCGCCCACCGCGGCGCTGCTGGCCGCCGTGGACCACCCGCCCTCCCACCGGGCCGTGACCGCCGAGCGGGCGTTCCTGGCGGCGATCGGGGGGAGTTGCACGCTGCCGGTGGCGGCCCTGGCACTCGCGGCGCCCGGGGGCCTGCACCTGGAAGCCATGGTGGCGAGCGGCGACGGGCGGGTGCTGGTCCGCACCGGCGCCGTCGGGGACGACCCGGCGGTCCTGGGCCGGTGGGTGGCCCGGCTGCTGATGGTGGACGCCGGCGGCTCCTCCATCGAGGGCTGGGACGCACCGGCCGCCGGTGCGGCGTGACCGTCTACCTGGTGGGCGCCGGCCCCGGGGACCCGGGGCTCCTGACCCGGCGGGGCGCCGACCTGCTGGCCCGGGCCGACGTGGTGGTCTACGACCGGCTGGTGGACCCGGCCCTGCTGGCCCTGGCGCCCGACGGCGCCGAGCTGGTGGACGGCGGCAAGCGGCCCGCCGGCCCGGCGGACGGCGACGGCGACGGCTCCGGCGACCGTCCCGACGCCGGCCCCACGGCGACGGTGCAGCGCGGCCCGGCCCGGCAGGCCTCGATCAACGCCCTGCTCGTGGCGCGCGGCCGCGCCGGGCGGACCGTGGTGCGGCTCAAGGGCGGCGACCCGTTCCTCTTCGGCCGGGGCGGCGAGGAGGCGGAGGCGCTCACCGCCGCCGGCGTGCCCTGGGAGCTGGTGCCGGGGGTCAGCTCGGCCCTGGCGGTCCCCGCCTACGCCGGGATCCCCGTGACCCACCGCGGGCTCTCGGCCGCCGTGACGGTGGTGACCGGCCACGCCGGCGGGTCGTCGGCGCCGGACGGGGTGGACTGGGGCTCGCTGGCCCGGGCCGGGGGGACGCTGGTGGTGCTGATGGGCATGGCCAACCGGGAGGAGATCGCCCGGCGTCTCGTGGACGGCGGGCGGGCGCCGGGGACCCCGGTGGCCGTGGTGCAGTGGGGGACCACGCCGGGCCAACGGGCCGTCCGCACCACCCTCGCCCACCTGGCCCAAGTGGACCTGGGCTCGCCCTCGGTGGTGGTGGTGGGGCCGGTGGCCGCGCTCGACCTGGCCTGGGCCGGCCGCCGGCCGCTGGCCGGGTGGTCGGTGGTGGTGACCCGGCCGAGGGAGCAGGCCGGCCCCACGGCGGCGGCGCTGTCGGTGGCCGGGGCCCGGGTGCTGGAGGTGCCCGTGGTCCGGACCGCCGGTCCGGCCGACGGCGGCGAGGGGCTGCGGCGGGCGGCCGCCTCGGTGGGCGGCTACGCGTGGGTGGCGTTCACGTCGGCCAACGCCGTGCGGCGGTTCGTGCCGCTCCTCCGCGACGGGCGGGACCTCGGCGGCGTGAAGCTGGCGGCGGTCGGCCGCGCCACGGCGGCGGCCCTGGCCGACCACAACCTCGTGGCCGACCTGGTCCCGGGGGAGGGGGCCGGCGGCGCGGCGGGGCTGGTGGCGGCGTTCCCCGAGG
>JBOGGH010000755.1:0-1642 GCA_050743905.1 Acidimicrobiales bacterium | reverse complement strand
GTTCCCGCCGGCTCGGCCGAGGTCGCCGGCACCCGGCCGGCGCGCGCCGGCACGACGAAGGACGCGGCGAGGGCCACCAGCGAGAGGATCCCGGCGACCTCGAAGGCCCGGGCGAACCCGTCGGCCAGCGCCGGGCCGGTGCCGGCGCCGGCGTGCTCCAGGCTCCGGGTGTGGGCGCTGGCCACGGTGGCCAGGATGGCCAGGCCGAGAGAGCCCCCCACCTGGCGGGAGGTGTTGAGCAGGCCGGAGGCCAGGCCGGCCTCGGAGCGCCCCACGTCCATGGTGGCCGCGGCGGCCAGGGGGGTGAAGAGGACGCCCAGGGCCATCGAGATGACGATGCCCGGGCCGAAGATGTCGGTCCAGTAGTGGCTCGCCGGCCCGATGCGCGAGAGCCAGAGGAACCCGCCCACCGCGGCGAGGGTGCCGGCGAAGAGGAGGGGCCGGATCCCCGTGCTGGGCATGGCCCGGGAGGTGACCTGGGCCCCCACCATGATGGCCAGCCCCATGGGCAGGAAGGCCAGGCCGGCCCGGAGCGGGCCGTAGGCGAGGACGTCCTGGACGTAGAGGGAGAGGAAGTACCACATCGAGAAGAAGACGGCCCCGGCCAGCAGCATGACCACGTTGGCCCCGGTGACGGCGCGGAACCGGAAGAGCCGGAGCGGCATGAGCGGGGACCGGCCCCGGAGCTGGAGCACGAGGAACGCGCCCAGGAGGACCGCGGCGGCCCCGAGCCACCCCAGGGTGTGGGCGGATCCCCACGGGTACTGGTCCGTGCCGACGATGGCGTAGGCGAGGGCCGCCAGGCCCGCCGTCACGGTGACCGCGCCCGGCACGTCCAGGCGGACCCGCGGCCCCGTGCCCCTGGCCTCGCCCAGGTACAGGAGGGCCACGCCGGCGGCCAGCAGGCCGATCGGGACGTTGACGAACAGCACCCAGCGCCACGAGAGCTCGGCCGTGAGCACGCCGCCCAGCAGCACGCCCACCGCCCCGCCGGCCCCGCCCATGGCGCTCCACAGCCCGAGGGCCCGGGCCAGCTCGCGGCCGGAGAAGGTGGTGATGATGATGGTCAGGGTGGCCGGCGAGAGCGCGGCGCCGCCGACGCCCTGCAGCGCACGGGCCGCCGTGAGCCACCCCGCCGACTGGGCGAAGCCGCCCACCAGGCTGGTGACCACGAACACCAGGAGGCCGGCCATGAACACCCGCCGGCGGCCGAAGAGGTCGGCGGCGCGGCCGCCGAGGAGCAGGAACCCGGCGAAGGTGAGGACGTAGGCGTTGACCACCCACTGGAGGCCCACCGGCGAGTAGTGCAGGTCCCGGCCGATCGAGGGCAGCGCCACGTTCACCACCGAGACGTCCAGGATGACCATGAACTGGGCGGCACAGGCCAGGGCCAGGATCAGCCAGTTCGGCGCGTGGCGCCGGCGCAGCAGGCCGGCGGCGGGTGCGTCTGGGGTGTGCGGCATGCGAACGGGGACCTCCGGCGGTACGGGCCCACGGTCCAACCCCCGTCAGCACCGCCCGTATTCCTGGCGCCCGGCGCGGGGCGCGCATACCTGCGCGCCGGTGGGGTAGGTGGCTGGACGTGACACCACGGGAGACGCTGCGCCTGATGCGGGTGGCCCGCCCGCCGGCGCCGTACGGC
>JBOGGH010000754.1:0-1644 GCA_050743905.1 Acidimicrobiales bacterium | reverse complement strand
CGAGCTGGGGGTCGAGATCGGGGTTGCGGGGGTACCTGAGCTGCTTGGGCTGCGCCACGTCGGGGGACATTAGCTCACCAGAGTCGGCGGTGGGGTTGTTAACACGCTTGTCGTGGTGCTTGAACGCCTCGACTGGGACCGGCCCAGCCGGGTCGTTCTTACGTGGTGGCATGGCTGCTCGCTCCTTCTCGGGCGAACTCGGAGGGTTCTAGGTAGAGCGCCTCGCTGGCGGTTGCCAGGTCGGTACGGAACGTCTTGGGGTCGCGTAGCTCGGCGTATCCCCACCGGCCGAACCCGCCGTTGCCGTTGACCGCCGGCACCCATAGGTCCCTGGTGGTCTCCGCCTTCTCCCTGGTGGGCGCCTCTTTCTTCAGGGTTCCCGAGACCTCGACGATTAGAGTCCGCACTGGGTCACCGTCCTCGCGCGGCTTGAGGCGGACGAGGAAGTCGGGTATGTACTCGTGGCTCCGCCCCTGCATGGTGTACGGGACCGTGAATCCGAGCCGGTCGTTCTTCACATAGGCCGCGACGGTCGGCAGTGCCTCGCAGATCTCCGCGACCGACTTCTCCCACAGGTTCCCGCCGATCCCGTCGAGGACGACGAAGTTCACGTGGGACCTTTCGCTGGTCGGGTGGACCTCTTTGGTCGTGACGAAGTCCACTCCGTCGGTCGACCCAGTCCGCTCGCCCTGTCGGAACACCGGCACGACTTGGGCGAACTTGTTGCCCTCCTGCTTGGAGATGGACTCGTGCAGGATGCGGCGGGCGGCCTCGTCGGCGTTCTCCGCGAGCAGCAGCAGGCCGGGGAACGTGCCGCCGAGGTAGCTGACGCAGGTGGCCATCCACAGCTTGGTAATCCGGAGCACCTGCGGGAAGTACCAGGGCCGCGGGTCCCGTCCGGCGTCGAACCAGGTCATGATCCGGTGCGCCAGGACGTAGGCGATCTCCTGGTCTCGCTTGGCCCGCAGCTCGTCGAGGGTGTGCTGCTCGGTCTCGCCGATCAGCCCGCCGACCACCGTCTGGGTCGGAATGTCTTTCGTGTCCAGAGTAAGCCGGGACCGTTCGGTAAATTCCTCGAATAGTTCCGGATCGCGGATCTCGAGCCGGTAACCTGCCACCCTTGGGAAGCTGATTTCCGAGGCGGCTCTCTCGGGCAGGGCGTGGACGGAGCGGGTCGGCCGCATCGTCCTGTTCTTGTCCTTGCCGACGGTGGGCATGAACTGGAACGGTACGCCGTACACGTCGGCGTACTCGGGGGTGAAGAAGCCGTTATCGTCGGGCTCGTAGGAGCGGCGGCGCAGGCCTCGGCCGACGACCTGCTCGCAGAGCAGCTGGGTGCCGAACGCGCGGACGCCGAGGATGTGGGTGACGGTGTTGGCGTCCCATCCCTCGGTGAGCATCGAGACGGACACGACGCAGCGGACCGGCTCGCCGAGCTTGCCGGACTTCCCGACGGTGTTCATCACCTCGCGCATGATCGTCCCGTCGTCCATCTCCTCGGCCTTGCGGCCGGGGACACGGCGGGCGTAGTCGGCGCGGAATTCCTCGATCTCGGTGGACGCGATCTTCTTGAACTCCGCGGAAAGGCCTTCGCCGGACTCGAACTGGAGGGAGTCGACGAGGATGGTGCGCGGCCGGGCGACC
>JBOGGH010000753.1:0-1644 GCA_050743905.1 Acidimicrobiales bacterium | reverse complement strand
GGCGTGGACCGGCTGCCGGGCGGCGGCCCGCAGGGCCGCCACCGCCGCCGGCTGGCCCACCACCTCGTCGAAGAGCGCCGGCACCGGCAGGTCCCCGCCGGCGGGGCCGGTCACCCGCCCGCTCCCTGCGGCGACCCCAGCCGGGCCGCCACCGCCGCCGCCACCGCCGCCGCCACCGATGCCTCGCTGCCACCCCCGTCCACCACGGCCCAGCGGTCGGGATCCTCCGCCGCCAGGGCGGCGAACCCCTCCCGGACGCGCTCGTGGAAGCCGGGGCCCATCGCCTCCAGGCGGTCGGCGCGGCCCCCGCCCAGCCGGCGGCGGGCCACCGCCGGGTCCACGTCCACCAGCACGGACAGGTCCGGCGCCACGTCGCCGGCCGCCCAGGCCACCACCCGGCGCAGGGGCTCGACCGCCAGCCCCCGCCCCCAGCCCTGGTAGGCGAGGGTGGACCCGGAGAAGCGGTCGGTGACCACCCAGCGCCCGGCGAGGAGCGCGGGCCGCACCACCTCGTCCACGTGCTGGGCCCGGTCGGCCGCCATCAGCAGCGCCTCGGCGCGGGCGGCGGGGGCGGGGCGGTCCGGGTCCAGGAGGAGCGCCCGCAGCGCCTGCCCGAGGGGCGTGGCCCCGGGCTCGTGGGTGAGCAGCGCGCCGAGCTGCCCGGCGAGGATCCGGGCCTGGGTGGACTTGCCGCAGCCGTCGATCCCCTCCAGGGCGATGAGGCAGCCCCGGTCCGAGCTCACCCCTCCTTCTTCGGGGCTGCCTTCTTGGCCGGAGCCTTCTTGGCGGGCTTCTTGGCCGCGCTCTTGGCCGTCTTCTTCGCCGCCTTCTTGGCCCCACCGGCCCGCCGGCGGGTGGACGGCCCGGCGGCCCGGCGCTCGGCCAGCAGCTCCACCGCCCGCTCGATGGTGACCCCCTCCACGTCGTCGCCCTTGCGCAGCGAGGCGTTGGTGGTGCCGTCAGTCACGTACGGCCCGAACCGCCCCTCGCGGAGGACCACCGGCAGGCCGGTGCCCGGGTCCGGGCCGAGCTCCCGCAGGGGCGCGGCGGCGGCGCCCCGGCCGCGGCGGGCCTTGGGCTGGGCGAAGACGGCCCGGGCCTCGTCCAGGGTCACCGTCAGGAGCTGCTCCTCGCTGGTGAGGCTCCGGGTGTCCGTGCCGCGCTTCAGGTACGGGCCGAACCGGCCGTTGTGGGCCACCACCTCCTCCCCGGTCTCGGGGTCCGTGCCCACCACCCTCGGGATCCGCAGGAGGTCGAGCCCCTGCTCCAGGGTCAGTGTGGCCGGCGCCATGGAGGAGAAGAGCGAGGCGGTGCGGGGCTTTCCCCCGCCCTCCCCGGCCTCGCCAAGCTGGACGTAGGGGCCGAACCGCCCCGCCCGCAGCAGCACCGGCAGGCCGGTCTCGGGGTCGGCGCCGAGGGTCCGGTCGTTCGACGGGGCCGAGAGCAGCTCCTCGGCCCGCTCGGCGGTGAGCTCGTCCGGGGCCAGGTCCTCGGGGACCGAGGCGCGGTCGTCCCCGCGCTGCAGGTACGGCCCGTACCGCCCCACCCGCACCACGACCTCCCGCCCCTCGGCGTCCGTGGCGACGGGGATCGAGTTGATCTCCCGGGCGTCGATCTCCCCCAGGTGCGTGGCGACCGCCGCCT
>JBOGGH010000752.1:0-1644 GCA_050743905.1 Acidimicrobiales bacterium | reverse complement strand
CGATCCCGTCGCGGACCGGCTGGCTGTGCCGGTAGCCGGGGATGTCCAGCCGGCGCTCGGCGGTCTCCACCCCGCCGTCGAGGGTGTAGAAGACGTGGAGGTCGGGCCCGTTGCGCCGGACCGCCTCCAGCAGCCAGGAGACCGCGCCGTGGACCTCCTCGTGCAGGCCGAGGTTGATGAGCGCGTCCAGGGTGAAGGACGTGTCGCGCACCCAGGCGAAGCGGTAGTCCCAGTTCTTGGCGCCGCCGACGGCCTCGGGCAGGGACGTGGTGGCCGCGGCGGCGATGGCGCCGGTGTCCTCGGCCAGGAGGGTCTTGAGGGCCAGCGCCGAGCGGCGGACGGCCGCCTCCCAGGGCGGGGGGACGTCCAGCAGCGCGCTCCAGCGGCGCCACGAGGCCACCGTCCGGTCGATCCGGTCGTCGACCGCCGACGGGCTGGGCAGGAAGAGGGGCTCGGCGTCCGTGGCCACCACGCCCAGGACCACGCGTCCCCCGGGGACGGCGGTCAGCGTGCCGTGCGCCCGGCCCGGCTCGGCGGTACCGGGCGCGGCGCCGCCCACCACCACGGCCACCGTCTGGTCCCCCACCGTGGCCACGGGCACGCCGTGCCACGACCGCACCCACGGGCTGGCCTGGCGGAAGCGGTCGCCGGGCACCAGCTCCCAGCGCATGGGCACCTCGCCGCGCTCCCCCTCCACCCGCGCCGCCAGCTCGGTCCAGGGGAGGCGGCCGGCCGAGCCCGAGCTCAGGGCCGTGGTCACCGTGGCCACGCCGGAGCGCGTGGTGTAGGTGGCCTGCAGCACGTTGGTCCCCTCCACGTAGCGGCGCTCCACCTCGTACGGCTCGGTGGGCGCCAGCAGCAGGTGGCCGCCGCGGTCCGGGTCCACCACGGCGGCGCAGAGGGGCGGCGAGTCGAGCGTGGGGAACGGCCACCAGTCCAGCCGCCCGTCCGAGGCCACCAGGGCCGCCGTCCGCCCGTCGCCCAGCACCGCGTAGTCGGCGATGGGCACGAACCCGCCCTCGTCCCGGGCCGCCGGCCTCACGGGCCCGTGCCGGTCACGTCCACCACCTCGGGCACCGGCCGGGCCACCGGGATCCTCCCCATGAGCGGGCCGACGGCCACCACGATGGCCAGGCCCAGCACCAGGCCGATCAACGGCGCGCCCGGCCGGGCCAGGCCGGTGGCGATCAGCAGCGCGGTCGCCGCCGCCGGGGCGTGGTGGGACCCGGCCAGCTCCAGGCAGAGCATGGTGACGGCCGCGGCGAGCGCCGCCGCGCCCACCTGGGACAGGGCGGGGGCGCCGGTGGCGCTGACCGACGGGTGCCGGAGGAGGCCGAAGGCGGCCAGGGACCCCACGCCCGCCCCGATGGCCACGCCGTGGCCGACGGCGGCGTTGCGGAACCGCGCCGTGGCCGTCCGCGGATGGGCGGCGAAGACGTACGCGGTGGGACCCACGGTGCTGGTGAGGAGTGGCCAGGCGAGGAAGCGCCCGGCCACCCCCACGGCGCCCACCAGGACGCCGGTCATGAGCATGTAGCGGAGTGCGGTGGGCACCCGGCGGGCCAGGCCGGCCGTGGGCACGCGCCGGACGGCCTCCGCCGTGGGCACGCGCCGGACGGCGGTGGTCGGCGGCGGGCGTGTCAC
>JBOGGH010000751.1:0-1645 GCA_050743905.1 Acidimicrobiales bacterium | reverse complement strand
GCACCGCAGTGGCCGGCCCACCACCAGCCGCCGGCGCCGCACCAGCAGCAGGCCCCTGCGCACCCGGGGCCGTGGCCGGCACCGCAGCCGGATCCCCGGCACTGGCCACCGCCGCAGTGGCCGCCGCCGGACGGCGCGCCGGACCCCGGCCAGCGCTGAGCCAGGGGCCGCGCGCCGAGGCGCGGCCGGATCACCTCAGGAGCTCTGGGGCACCCCCGCCAGCGCCACCACGCCGGGCATGGCGGCCGGCGTGGCGTCCTCCATGGCCGAGACCGGCCCGCTCGACCGCACCACCAGCGGGTCCGTGCCGGCCTTGCCCAGTGTGGTGGGCTCGACGACCGTGAACGCGCCGCCCGGGATGCGCAGCGTGGGCACCCGGCCGAGCCGGCGGGGCCCGGCCGGCGTGAGGCGGTCCACGGTGACCGTCACGTCCCCGGCGCCGGGGTTCTGCAGGGCCAGCGCGAACGGGGCGGCGCCGGCCTCCGCCGGTGTGGCCGGGGCGTCCGCCGTGGGCAGGATCCACCGCCGGGAGCCCACCGCGGTGGTGGAGCCGCCCACCGCGGCCACGGTGCCCCACTGGGGGGCGGCACCGCAGGTGGGCCCCGCCACCTCCCGGTCCACGACCACGCCGGGCCCGGAGGCGGTGACCGTGGTGGCGAAGTCCGTGTTGGCCGGGATCCGGGTGGAGCGGCCGGTGTCCAGCGCCCAGGTGGCGTCCGGGGCAACCTGCTGGACGTAGGGCGCGACCGGGCCCGAGGGGAGGTGGACGGAGACCGTCACCTTCTGGGCCCGGGCCGTGGGGTTGAAGACCTCCAGGGTGGTGTCGCTGCCTGTCACGTGGACGGTCCGCGGCACGGTCCAGGTGGCCTGGGGCGCCGGCGACCCCAGGCGCAGCGAGAGCCCGGACCGGCCGCCGGCGTCACGCACCTGGAGCTCGGAGGCCACCACCCGCCCCGAACGGGCCCGGACGATCGTGGCCACCGACGAGCGGTCCTGGACGTACGAGGCCACGCCGGCCACCACGAGCTGGCCCGGCGCCACCACCATCCCCTCGAAGGGCTGCGGCCGCATCACCCCGGCCGGGGTGGCGAAGGCCAGGTCGACCACGGCCGGGGACGAGGCGGGGTTGAACACGGACACGTAGAGGCTGTTGCCGTTGGTGGTGGCGCCCGAGGCGAAGTACCACTGGGTGGAGGTGGTGCTGGCGCACGGCGCCTCGGCCCAGCCGGACGACCCCTCCACCAGCTCGCTCACCACCACCCCGCCGCCGTCGAGGTCGACGGTGGCGGCGAGCCACGTCCCCTGCTCCACCTGGTCCGTGGCCACGACCGCCTGGCCCCCGGCGGGCACGGTGACGCCGGTGGAGGCGCGGGCCCCGGCGTCGTTGACGACCGTCACGGTGCCCCGCACCGCACGGGGCCCGCTGTCCACCAG
Organism: Acidimicrobiales bacterium; assembly: GCA_050743905.1. Lineage (GTDB taxonomy): Bacteria > Actinomycetota > Acidimicrobiia > Acidimicrobiales > RAAP-2 > JBOGGH01. The sequence goes on along the minus strand of JBOGGH010000751.1, from coordinate 211 downwards.
GTACAGGGTGGCGCCCCCGGGGCCACCCGATGTCCCGCTCCCGCCGGTGCAGTACCAGCTCGAGGACTCGGAGGTTGCCGGGGCCCCCGCCGACGCCAGCGCCGCCGGTGCGGCAGGCGTGGCGGTGCCCACCGCGGCGTCCACCAGCCCGGCCACCACCAGCGCCGCCGCCACGAACGCCAGCACCGGCCACCGCCACGCCGTGGACCGG
>JBOGGH010000750.1:0-1645 GCA_050743905.1 Acidimicrobiales bacterium | reverse complement strand
CACCAGGACGCGCCGGCGCCGGAGCCGGAGCGCCCGGGCCGGCGCGGCCGGGGAGCGCGGCGGGGTAGCCGGCGGGAAGGGCGACTCGCTCACGGCCCTAGTCGAAGAGCTGCGGGAAGTGGAAGCGGCCCTTGGTGGAGACGAGCGTGTCCAGCACGTCGTCGGCGAGGATCCGGCCGATCGGCCGCTCGTCCTTCACCACCAGCAGGGAGAGCCGGCGGGACTCGATGAGCTTCTCGGCCACCTCGGTGGCCCGCGCGTCCGGCGCCACCGTCACGGGCTCCTCCTCGTCCACGAGCTGGCCCACGCGGGCGTCGGGCTCGCTGCGGAGCGCCAGGAGGAGGTCGAGCAGGGGCAGGTCGCCCACGAGCTGCCCGCCGGCATCCACCACGGCGACCGCGTCCAGGTCCACGTCGTGCTCGCGGGCCAGGGCCAGCCGGTCGGCCACCTCCGCCGCGCTGTCGCCGGTGTCGGCGGTGACCAGGGTGGTGGTCATGAACCCGCCCGCCTCGTCCTCCGGGTAGCCCAGCAGCTCGATGAGCCGGGCGGCGGCGGCGGCCGGCATCCGGGCCAGGAGCGCGGTGCGCTCGTCCTCCGACAGGTCGCGCAGCGCGTCCACCGCCTCGTCCGGCTCCATGGACGCCAGCAGCTCGGCGGCGCGCCCGGGCTCCGCCTCGCGCAGGACCGAGGTGACGCCCTCGGCCTCCATCTCCTCCAGGGCGTCGGCCGCCTCGTCCGGCGACAGCGCCGCCAGGAGCTCCTGGCGCTCGGGACGGCGCAGCTCCTCGAGGAGGTCGGCCAGCTCGGCGGGGCGCAGCCGGTGCAGGCCCTCGTGGGAGGTGCGCAGGCGCACCTCGAGCGCGCCCTGGGAGGTGTCGCCGAAGGGCTGGATGGCGGCCCAGTCGATGACCCGCTCGGGCGTGGGCCGCGTCCGCCAGCGCTGCGGGCCGAGCCGCCGGAGGAGGGAGGACGGGCTGACGTCCACGCCCACCAGGCGGATCCGCCCGAGCACCGGGGCCAGGTAGAGGTCGGCGGCGCGCACCACCTGCTTCCCGTCGACGTCCACGAGCTGGTGGTCGAGCACGTCCCGGCCGAGCATCACCTCGCCGGGACGGCGGACGAAGTCGTTCAGGTCCAGGCGCGCCGAGCGGAGGACCACCTGGGCGTGCTCCACCCGCTCCACCGCGGTGGCGTTCACGAAGGCCAGGCGCCGGCCCACCCGGACCACCAGGCCCGTCACCGGGGGGTAGGTCTGGCCGTCGGACCACCGGGCCACCACGTCCACCAGCCGGCCGATCTCGTGGTTGGCCTGGTTGCGCACCGGCCGCCCCACCAGGCCGGCCACGGACACGATGGCGTCGCGGACCGTGGAGGCGGCGAGGATCCGCTCGGTGCGGTGCCGGCGCTGGCCCGTCCGCCGCCGGGCGGGGTGCAGCACGCGGCCGCCCACCAGCCGGCCGGCACCGGGCCGGGTGCCGGCGTGCTGGACGGTGGCCGGTCGCGCCTCGTCAGGGGTGGTGGGGATCTGCTCGTCGGTCCGGGTCGGGCGGAAAGGGATGCGTGCCACGTGATCCTCGCCTCTCGGTGAGCCGGCCGGGGGGGCCGGGGGGCCGGGGCCGGCCGCGGCCCGCGGGCGGTGCCACGG
>JBOGGH010000749.1:0-1646 GCA_050743905.1 Acidimicrobiales bacterium | reverse complement strand
TACAGACGCTGTCCGAGTCGGATCGGTCCTGGCACTGAGTGCCTAAGGTGTGCACAAGGGGGTTCGCCCGCAGGAGCGCCCGGCGGCACTGACGGCACCACTCTTGGCTCGCGCGCGACACGCGCGGTGGCCACGACCTGAGTCTCACCGCCGGGCCGGAAGCCGCTCGGTCCGACCCACCCCGTATTCGCGCGGCGCACTTTCCTGACCGTCATTGCCCGACTGTGTCGCGCAGAGACCACGACGTTTGTGGTCTGTGTGTGATCCGCTGGCCCCTGTGGACAACAAAAAGGGCCGCTCACCTGGTGGGGAAGGCGGGATTCGAACCCGCGACCTCAGAGTCCCGAACGGCCCCAGCGGCTGGCTCATGCGTTGCCAGCCGATCGGGCCCGCCGCCTGCGACTTCGCGAAAGCGACGTCGATTCACGCTGCGCCTCGGCATCGCTCACGCTGCGCCGCGCAGCAGTATCGAGGGGATCACTCGTAGACTTGGTGCGTGACGTCGGATTCGATCCGTTCAGAGGTTGAGCTGAGCGTCGAGGACCATGCACGCCTCGATGAGGCCCACCGACGCCTTCGCGACGCTGCCAAGGCCTACGAGCGCTTTGTCGGTCGGCAAATCGCGCCCGATGGGACGGTGATGGTCCACGACTTCGAGGAGATGGCTCAGGCCCAGGCAGCGGTGGAGTCGGCCGAACGTGACCTGTGGCAGGTGCGCGAAGAGTTGCTCGGGTGGTCCCGTCCCGCATGGGCTCCGAGCGCCGCCAGCGTCGCCGAGTGGTTCTCCGACGAGGACAGCGCGGCTGACGAGTGACTCGGGCGGTCGGTGACGGATTGCCACGAATCACGTCAAGCCAAGAACTGCCTTGAGGGCTTGATCGAGGGCGGTTCGATCCGACGGTGTGACGCGCCCGAGTGATCGCACCAACAGCGGCCGCTCGACTACGAGCAAGCGGCCTGCTCGTATCACGGACCGTTGCTGCAGGCCCGCGGCTCTCCAATCCGAGATCACCACGTCGCCGAGACCGGGCTGTTGCAGGAACCTGGCGCTGCTCGTCACCATGGCAACGATGAAGTCGGGTCCGGAGTTGTACGCCGGCACCGAGATCACGCAAGCGGGACGAGTCTTCGAGTCGGCCTGGTTGGTGTACGGGAACGGCACTCGAACCAACTGTCCGCGCTGCAGAATGCCCGCGCCACGCCGTCCCGACGCGGCCGATGTTGTCACGAGTTATCCCTCATCGAGCCAGCCGGGGCGCAGTTCTACCTTGAAGTCGGCGTCACTGCTGCTGGCTTCGACGAACGCCAGGTCGAAGGCCGCACGGCGTGTCGGGGCCAGCTCGGGCTCACGCCGACCGTGCCCGAGCCCGTGTTGCCTCGCTGCGGCGTAGGTGGCGCGGAAGAGGCCCTTCGCGAAGTCGTCACCGACGAGCATCCCCCGCAGCTCGCCTAGCTCCTGCTTGACGACTTGCTGGGGTGTACGCCGGTCGGCGTCAGCCTGCCAGGTTTGAAGTTCACGGCGAGACCAGAGGCGGGGGCGGCCTGCACCAAGGTCGAGCACCGGCCTTGGCATGTCTGGGTAGCGCCGCTGGTAGACGCTGACCGACGTGCGGTTCCGGAGACCGAGGAACTCGGCAACGCCAGCT
>JBOGGH010000748.1:0-1649 GCA_050743905.1 Acidimicrobiales bacterium | reverse complement strand
CGGCCGACCTGTGCCTGCTGTCGGCCGGCTGGGGGGTGGCCCGACGTGAGCTCGACGCCGGCCTGGTGCGCGCCACCTACTGCGAGGGCGTGGCCGTCCACGGCGCGTGAGGCGCCGCGGGCCGGTCCGCCGTCCGGGTCAGAGGACGGCGCCCTTCACCTTCAGCTCGAGGATGGCGTCCATGTCCAGGCCGAGCTCGGCGAGGACCTCGTCGGTGTGCTCGCCGTGCTCGGGGGCGCGGGTGAGGTCCGGCGGCGTCTCGTCGAACTGGAGCGGCGAGGGGACCATGCGGAAGACCGTGCCCGAAGCGGCCTCCACGTCGCGGACGTAGCCGTTGGCCAGCGCCTGCGGGTCCACCAGCAGCTCGGCCGCCGTCTGCACCGGCGCCCATACCCCCTTGGCGTCGGCCAGGATCGCCTTCCACTCCTCGAAGGTCTTCCGGGCGAACAGCTCGTCCAGGACCCCCACGCACTCGGCGCCGTGCTCGGCCCGGGCCCGGGAGTCCACGAACCTGGGGTCGTCGGCCAGCTCCGGCGCCCCCAGGTGCTGGACGAGGTCGGCCCAGTAGCGGTCGGACTCCAGCATCACCAGGGAGAGGAACCGCCCGTCGGCCGTGCGGTAGTTGCCCACTAGCGGGTTGGGGGTCTTGGTCCGGTCGCCGCGCATCGGCATGCGCTCGAAGCCGAAGAGCCCGGACGCCAGGGAGGTGGCGCCGGTGGCCCACATCGCCGTGGCGAGGAGCGAGCTGTCCACCACCACCGGCTCGCCGGTGCGCTGGCGGTGGTAGAGGGCGGCGGAGATGCCGCCGGCGATGGTGAGCCCGCCGATCACGTCGCCGAAGGCCGGCCCGGGCTGGGGGAGGGGGTAGTCGTCCGGGTCGGAGATGATGTCGGCCGGGCCGCCGCGCCCCCAGAACGTGGAGTTGTCGTAGCCGCCGCGCTCGGCGTCCGGGCCGCGCTGGCCCTGGCCCGAGCCGCGCACGTAGATGATGTCCGGGTTGGCGGCGCGGACGTCCTCCACCTCGATGCGCAGCTTCCGGCGGGCCTGCGGGCGGAAGTTGGTGAGGAAGACGTCGGCGGTGGCGCAGAGCCGCAGCAGCAGGTCCCGGCCCTCCTCGGTGGCCATGTCGAGGCCCACGCTGCGCTTGCCCCGGTTGGGCAGCTCCATCATGTGGGCCACCCCGCCGGGGCCCGTGGGCACCAGGCCCATCGCCGCCAGGCCCCGCTGGGGGTCGCCGGTCTCGGGGTGCTCGATCTTGAGCACGTCGGCGCCCCACTCGGCGAGCACCGCGCCGGCCACCGGCACGTACGTCCACGACGCCACCTCCACCACGCGGATGCCGTCCATGATCCCCATCGCCAGCCGTTCCTTTCCCCGTCGGTCCCCGCCGCCGCTGACCGGCAGGCGCGCTCAGCCCTCGAGCCGGATGGCGCTCTCGGGGCACGTGTTGGCGGCGAGGCGCGCCGCGTCCTCCTGCCCGCCGGGCACCTCCTCGTGCAGCACCACGCTGTGCCCCTCGTCGTCGCTGTCGAAGAGCTCGGGCGCCAGCGAGTAGCAGCGGCCGTGCCCGGTGCAGCGGTCCGCGTCCAGGACGATCCTCACGCGGCGAAAGTGTAGCGGCGGCCCCCCGGCCGGGAGGGGGCCGCGCC
>JBOGGH010000747.1:0-1652 GCA_050743905.1 Acidimicrobiales bacterium | reverse complement strand
CGCGACCAACAACTTTCCCGACTTCACCGGGAGGCTGTGTCCCGCTCCCTGCGAGACGGCCTGCGTGCTCGGCATCAACTCCGACCCGGTGACGATCAAACAGGTCGAGGTCACGATCATCGACCGCGCGTGGGACGAGGGCTGGGTCGAACCCGTCCAGGCCGACGAGCAGACCGGTAAGCGGGTCGCCGTGATCGGCTCGGGGCCCGCTGGTCTCGCCGCGGCGCAGCAGCTGACCCGCGCAGGCCACGCGGTCACCGTGTACGAGCGTGACGACCGCCCCGGCGGCTTGCTGCGCTACGGGATACCCGAGTTCAAGATGGAGAAGCGCGTCCTCGACCGCCGGCTCGCCCAGATGGAGGCCGAAGGGACGGCATTCGTGACCGGCATCTCCGTCGGCGCCGAGACCGGTCCCGGGAGCCTTTCCGCCTCGGACGTCCGCGCGCTGCACGAAGCGGTGGTGATCGCCGTGGGCGCCACCGTTCCCCGTGAGCTGGCGATCCCCGGTCGTGAGCTACGCGGCATCCATCACGCGATGGAGTACCTGCCGCCGGCTAACCGTGCCGTCGACGCCGCGGATCCGCCGTCGGCGACGCCGATCAGCGCCATTGGCAGGCGAGTCGTGATCATCGGCGGTGGCGACACGGGGGCAGACTGCCTGGGGACCGCGCACCGCCAGGGTGCCGAGTCGATCCACCAGTTCGAGATCATGCCCCGGCCACCCGACCAACGCGACCCGTCGACGCCCTGGCCGATGTGGCCGCTCATGTTGCGCACCTCGTCCGCGCACGAAGAGGGCGGCGAGCGGGTGTTCGCCGTCAACACGCTCGAGTTCGTGGACGACGGCACCGGGGCGGTGTGCGGGTTGCGTGCGTGCGAGGTGAAGATGTCGATCGTCGAGGGGCGACCTCGTTTCGATCCGGTGGAAGGCACCGAGTTCGACCTCGCCTGCGACCTGGTGCTGCTGGCCCTCGGCTTCGCCGGGCCGGAGCCGGCGGTCGCATCCGCGTTCGGTACCTCGCTAACCCCGCTGGGCACGATCGCACGGTCCCCTTCGTACGAGACCGATGTTGCGGGTGTCTTCGTGTGCGGTGACGCCGAAAGAGGCCAGAGCCTCATCGTTTGGGCGATAGCGGAGGGTCGTTCGGCGGCTGCCGCGGTGAACCGGTTCCTCGCCGGGGATCCTCGGAGAGAACTTCGACCCGAACCCAACGGTCTGGGAACTGCGCGTCGTCGAAGGCCGACCGGCGCCAGCACCCGATGACGTGGTCATGGACGCCGCCACCGCTCAGAAGTACCACTTCCACGTGGGCGAAAGGGCGAAGATGCTCTCCGCCGTCGGCACCCGCACCTTCACCATCTCGGGGATCGCCCAGTACGGGTCGGCGAACACCCTGGCCGGCGTCACCCTGGCGGCCTTCACCGTCCCAGCGCAGCTGAACGACATCGACGTCGTCACCCCGCCCGAGTCGCCGGGTCGTCGGTGCGCTGGCGGCCCCCGTGTGAGATGGTGTCCTCGTGGACCTCGCTGAGCTGACAAGGCTCGCCGGGCGCGACCACTACCTGGCCGTCGTCTCGACGACTCGGGCCGACGGCAGCGCCCAGGCCTCGGTCGTGAACGCCGGGGTCGTCTCCCACCCGGTCTCGGGCGA
>JBOGGH010000746.1:0-1658 GCA_050743905.1 Acidimicrobiales bacterium | reverse complement strand
CCCCGGGCACCACCTACACGGTGACGGTGACCGCCACCAACCTGATGGGCACCGGCCCGGCCTCGGCCCCGCCGGCCACCGTCACCACGGTCGACGTGCCGGGCGCCCCCGGTGACGTGGTGGCCACGCCGGGGATCGAGGCCTCGGCGACGCTCACCTGGGCGCCGGCGGCCACACACGGCCTCCCGGTCACCTCGTACACGGTGACCCCGAGCCCGGCCTGCCCGAGCTGCACCGGCCTGGTGGTGACCGGCACACCGCCGGCGCCGTCCACGACGGTCACCGGCCTCACGGTGGGCACCACCTACACCTTCACGGTGTCGGCCACCAACGCCTTCGGCACCGGCCCCACATCGGCCCCGTCCAACCGGATGGCGGCCGCCGGCAAGCCCGGTGCGCCCGGCGGGGTGACCGCCCAGTCCGGCAACGGGACGGCCACAGTGACGTGGTCGAGCCCGATGGCCAACGGCAACCCGATCACGGCCTACACAGTGACCGCCGTGCCCACCGGGTGCGGGACCACATGCCCGGCCACGGTGGTCACGCCGGCCGCGGGCTACCCGCCCAACACCACGCTCACCGTATCCGGCCTGCGGAACTACACGACCTACGACGTCACCGTCACCGCCACCAACGCGGCCGGCACGGGCCCCGCCTCGTCTCCGGTGGCCACGGTGGTCCCGGCGCCCGAGCAGGGGTACTGGATCAGCACCTCGTCGGGCGGGGTCTACACCTACGGTGGCGCCCGCTACTACGGGGCCGCCGGCGCCTACCGGCTGAACGAGCCGGTGGTGTCCATGACGGCCACGCCGGACCACAAGGGGTACTGGCAGGTCGCCGGCGACGGCGGGATCTTCGCCTTCGGCGACGCCGGCTTCTTCGGCTCCACCGGGTCGATGCACCTGAACAAGCCGGTGGTGGGCATGGCGCCCACCGGTGACGGCCAGGGCTACTGGCTGGTGGGTGCCGACGGCGGGGTCTTCGCCTTCGGCGACGCCGGGTACTACGGCTCACTGCCCGGCATCGGCGTCAGCGTGGACGACGTGGTGGGGATCGTGCCCACGTCCGACGGCGGCGGCTACTGGATGGTCGGTGCCGACGGCGGGGTCTTCGCCTTCGGCGACGCCGGGTTCCACGGCTCGCTGCCCGGCCTGGGCATCGGCGTCGACGACATCGTGGACTTCGTCCCGGCGGCGGACGACGGCGGCTACTGGATGGTGGGCGCCGACGGCGGGGTCTTCGCCTTCGGCGACGCCGGGTTCTTCGGCTCGCTGGGCGGGCAGTCGCTCGGCTCGCCGATCGCCGGGCTGGCTGCCACCCCGAGCGGCAACGGCTACTGGCTGGTGGCTCAGGACGGCTACGTCTTCACCGACGGCGACGCCATCTACCAGGGCTCGCCGGTGGGGGCCATCTCCGGCCAGACGGTGGTGGCGATCGTCTCGTCCGGCTGACCGGCCCACCTGGCCGGCGGCACCGTCCGAGCCCGGCCCCTACGGCCGGCCCACGCCGAGGCTCGATCGGGCCGCCCGCTCGAAGACCCGGAACGGGATGAGCCGCTTGGCCAGCACGCCCACCCGCTCCCCGGGCTTCCCCGCCGACACGCGCCGCGGCGGCCGCCGGGCGCCGAGGACGCGTTCGACGGTGCGGGCGACGTCGTC
>JBOGGH010000745.1:0-1659 GCA_050743905.1 Acidimicrobiales bacterium | reverse complement strand
GTCGAGTACACCCATGCGTTCGGGAACCCAACAGTCGGAGGGGTCAAGGAGACAATGCCCCCCGGCTGCTGGACGCCGAAGCCAGGGATTGCAGAGATGGCCGTGAGGGACAGAGCCTTGTGCACGGGCGAGGCAAGGTTAGGGCGAACCCAGTACGTGACCGCGAGGCGCGCGGCCGCGAACCCCACGGCCGTAACGGTCATCGCCGCGATCGTCCGGCGTAGCAGCACGCCCGCCGTTGCCCCCAGGGCGAACGCGAACGCCGCGTACCCGATCGGGGCCACGCCGTGGAGTCCGAAGCTCGCGAGGCCGAAGCGGTTCTGGTTCGCAGCATCGATCGGGCTCGCCCACCAATCGACCATCCAGGTCAGCAGCCCGCCGAACGCCGTCGCAGCGACGCCGACCACCCCGAACTTCACCGCGACCCAACGCTTTCGGGTGACGCTCTGGGTCCAGGCGAGCCGGAAAGTACCAGTCTCGAGCTCGCGGGCGATGAGGGGCGCGCCGAGGAACAACCCGACAAGCGCGGGTGCGATGGCCACGATGAACGGCAGGGCGCCCTGGAGCGGCTTGTCGACGTTGACCACCGGGTTCGACGCCGTGGCGCAGTTTCCCGCCACCTTGCAGGTGCTCTGGAACGCGTCGTTCACGTGCACGAGGTTGACCCCGGAGACGATGAGCACGATCGCAAGCACGATTAGCACGCCCACGGCGACGACTGCCTCGGCCCGGAACTGACGGAGCGTTACCCGGATCATGAGCGAACCTCCAGCTTCGGTCGGCGATCCCCTTCGACGGCGTGCGCCATGTAGGCGAGAACCAGGTCTTCGAGGTCGAGCTGTTCCACCGACCAGGAGGGATCGAGAACGGGCCCAACGCTGCGCACCACGAGGGTGCTCTGCTTGTCGGTGTGGCTCTCGGCGATGACCGCCTGATCGCTCGGCACGGCGCGGTCGTGTCGTGGGCCGGTCAAGCGGTGATGGGACCCGAGCAGCTCGTCGATGTCGCCTGCGACTCGGACCCGGGAGTCGACGAGCAAGACCAGGTAGTCACAGGTCCGCTCGAGGTCGGCGACGAGGTGGGACGAGAGAATGACGCTGGCGCCGTGCTCTGCGACGACCTCCATCAGACCCTGGAGGAACTCGCGCCGGGCCAGGGGATCGAGGCTGGCGACGGGTTCGTCCAGTAGGAGCAGCTCCGGGCGCTTCGCCACCGCCAGGGTGAGCGCGAGCTGGGCTCGCTGCCCGCCCGAGAGCCTGCCCGCCTTCTGGCGGGGGTCGAGCCCGAGCTGTTCGATCCGTGCCTCGGCCAGCTGCTCGTCCCAGCTCGGGTTCATCCGAGCGCCGAAGCGCAGGTGGTCGCGGATCGAGAGTCCCGCGTAGGTCGGGGTGTCCTGGGCGACGTAGCCGACACGGGCCATCTCGCTCGTACTCGTGCCTGGCTGCCCACCGAGGACAGCCATCGCTCCAGCGTCTGGACGAAGGAGCCCTACCGAGAGCTGGAGAAGCGTGCTCTTGCCCGCGCCATTGGGTCCGACCAGTCCGACCACCTTGCCGACAGGAACCGAGAGCGTGCAGTCGGAAAGCGCCCACTTGCGGCCATAGCGCTTGCCGAGGCCGCTCGCCTCCAAGACGGCGGTCACGCTACGCCTTCTTCGGA
>JBOGGH010000744.1:0-1666 GCA_050743905.1 Acidimicrobiales bacterium | reverse complement strand
TCGCAGCCCTCCACCCACCGGCTGACCAGCCACGGGTACGGGTAGCCGGCACCGGGCCCGCCCCTGGCCACCGGGACCGGCACCGGCACCGGCAGGTGCGGCGCCAGCCGCGGCAGCCAGGACCACTCCCGGTCCACCTGCGCCACCGCCCAGTGGACCCGCGGCAGGCGGAGGGCGAGGTCGTGGCCCAGGCGGAACACCACGTTGTCGGTGCCTGTGGACGCCACCCGCCGCAGCGGCAGGCCCGCCCAGCGCGGGAACTGCCCGGCCACCAGCACCCCGGCCAGTGCCGCGTCCACCTCCACCTCGTCGCGGTGCAGCCGCGGCACGGCCCCGCCGCCGGTCAGCGGTCGACCCGGTGGGCCCGCCGGCGGTCGTGGCGCTCCAGCGCCAGGGCCACCAGCTCGTCCAGGAGCGACGGCGTGGGCAGCCCGCTCACCTCCCAGAGCTTCGGGTACATGGAGATCGGCGTGAAGCCCGGCACCGTGTTGACCTCGTTGACCAGCCAGCGGCCGTGCTCGTCGTAGAAGAAGTCCACCCTGGCCATGCCCTCCACCCGCAGCGCCCGGAAGGTCCGGACCGCCAGCGCCTGGGCCGCCGCCACCTCGGCGTCGTCGAGCGGGGCCGGGACGAGGAGCTTGGCCCGGTTGCTCACGTACTTCTCCTCGTAGTCGTAGAAGCCGTCGGACGACACGATCTCCCCGGGGAGCGAAGCCCGCGGCCGCTCGTTGCCGAGCACGGCCACCTCGACCTCCCGTCCGGCCACGCCCTGCTCGAGGACCACCACGTCGTCGTAGGCGGCGGCCAGCGCCACCGCCGGCGCCAGCGAGGCGCGGTCGTGCACCCGGCTGATGCCGATCGAGGACCCGAGGTTGGCCGGCTTCACGAACATCGGGAAGCCCAGCGCCGCCGCTGCCCGGTCCAGTGCCGCCTCGCCGGCCTCGCCGGCACGGAGGCTGCGCCACGGCGCCTGGGGGACGCCGTGGAAGGCGAGCACCTCCTTGGCAGTGGCCTTGTCCATGCACAGCGCCGACGCCAGCACGCCGGCGCCCACGTAGGGGAGCTGCGCCACCTCCAGCAGCCCCTGCACCGTGCCGTCCTCCCCCATGGGCCCGTGCACCAGCGGGAAGACCACGGTGCGCGCCGCTCCTGGCAGCCCGGGCGCCCCGGCCAGGTGCTCGAGCCCGGCCCAGGGGAGCACGTGGGCCTCGGGGGCGAGGTCCGGCGAGGGCAGCGCCGTCGAGGTCGAGGCCGAGGCCGAGGTCGAGGTCGAGGTCGCCAGCGCCGGGCGGCCGTCCACCCACCGGCCGTCGCGCGCAACGCCCACCGGGACCACCTCGTAGCGCCCGGGGTCCAGGGCGTCCACCACGTGGCGCGCCGAGACGCAGGAGACGTCGTGCTCCGCCGACCGCCCGCCGTAGAGCACCACCAGTCGCGTGCGGGGGGCCACGGGGGGGGATCCTACGCGGGGGTCCTGTGCGAAGCTGGGACGATGCGCTTCTCGGCCGCCGGGCTGGCGACCACGGTGGGGGGCACCCTGGCCGGCCCGGACGTGCCGCTGGCCGGCGTGGCCACGGACACCCGCTCGCTCCGCCCGGGGCAGCTCTTCGTGCCGCTCCTCGACCGCCGCGACGGCCACGAGTTCCTGGCCGAGGCGGTGGCGGCC
>JBOGGH010000743.1:0-1677 GCA_050743905.1 Acidimicrobiales bacterium | reverse complement strand
GGTGGCCACCACCAACCAGGCCTCCCTGCTGGGGTTCCGGGACCACCCGCACCGGCGGGCCGGGAACGGCGGCCACGGCTCGGGCAAGCGCCGCCACGGGCCGCGCGGCGCCGACCTGGAGGTCCCGGTGCCGGTGGGCACCGTGGTCCGGGACCGCGGGGGCGGCGTCCTCTGCGACCTGTCGGGGCCCGGCGACCGGTGGCTGGCGGCCGAGGGCGGGCGGGGCGGGCGCGGCAACGCCCGCTTCCTGTCGAACAGCCGGCGGGCCCCGGCCTTCGCCGAGCAGGGCGAGCGCGGCCAGGAGCGCTGGCTGGACGCCGAGCTGAAGCTGGTGGCCGACGTGGCGCTGGTGGGGTTCCCCAACGTGGGCAAGTCCACGCTGATCGCCACCGTCTCGGCGGCCAAGCCCAAGATCGCCGACTACCCGTTCACCACCCTCGAGCCGCACCTGGGCGTGGTGCGGGCCGACGACGACGTGGAGCTCGTCCTGGCCGACGTGCCCGGGCTGGTGGAGGGGGCGGCCGACGGGCGCGGCCTCGGCCACCGCTTCCTTCGGCACATCGAGCGGGCCCGGGCCCTGCTGGTCCTGCTCGACCTGGCGTCCGAGACCCCGCCGGCCGAGCAGCTCCGGGTGCTGGAGCGCGAGCTCGGCCGCTACGAGCCCGAGCTGCTGCGCCGCCCGCGCCTGGTGGTGGGGTCCAAGGCGGACGTGGCCGGGGTGGACGGGGCGCCGGTGGCGCTGGCCGTGTCCGCCCCCACCGGCCGTGGCGTGGCCGAGCTCGTGCGCCGGATGGCCCTCATAGTGACGGAGGCGCGGGAGGCCGACGCGGTGGAGCCGGGCGAGGTGGTGGTCCACCGCCCGGTGCCCGAGGGCATCCGGGTGGAGCGGGTGGACGCCGGGGTGTGGGCCGTGGTGGGCCGGGAGGCCGAGCGGGCGGTCTCCTTCTCCGACATGACCGACGACGGCGCGCTGGACGAGTCCGCCCGGCGCCTGCGCCGGCTGGGGGTGGACCGCCTGCTCGCCCGAGCCGGCGCCCGCGAGGGGGACGAGGTGCACGTGGGCGGGGTGTCCTTCACGTGGTACCGGTCGTGATCGTCGTCAAGGTGGGCTCGTCCACGGTCACCACGCCGGACGGCGGGACCGACACCGCCGTGGTGGACCGGCTGTGCGACGAGATCGCCGCCCTGCGCGGCGAGGGGCGACGGGTGGTGGTGGTGACCTCCGGCGCCATCGCCGCCGGCTGGTCGGCCCTCGGCCGCGGCGGCCCCCGGCCCACGGACCCGGCGGTGCTGCAGGCGGTGTCGGCGGTCGGCCAGTCGCGCCTCATGCGCACCTGGGACGACGGCCTCGCCCGCCACGGGCTCCTGGCCGGCCAGGTGCTCCTGGCCCCGCTGGACTTCGTCCACCGCCAGCAGTACCTGCACGCCCGGGGCACCCTCGCCCACCTGCTGGAGCTGGGCGTGGTCCCGGTGGTCAACGAGAACGACGCCGTGGCCGACGAGGAGATCCGCTTCGGCGACAACGACCGCCTGAGCGCCCTGGTGGCGCACCTGGTGGGTGCCGAGCTGCTGGTGCTCCTCACCGACACCGCCGGCCTGCACACCGCCGACCCCCGGCAGGTGGCCGAGGCGTCGCTCATCGAGGAGGTGGTGGAGATCGACGCCCGGCTCGAGGCG
>JBOGGH010000742.1:0-1678 GCA_050743905.1 Acidimicrobiales bacterium | reverse complement strand
GACGGCGCGCCACGCCGGCGCCGGCGGGCCGGGCTGGCGGTGGGCGGGGTGGTGGCGGTGGCGGCCGGCGCCGTGGTGCTCGTGGTGAGCCTGGAGTCGTCGCGGCTGCCCGGGGAGGTGGCCACGGGCAGCATCAAGACGTCCCGGGCCCAGGAGGTCAGCCGGTCGCTGGACCAGGCGGCGGTCCTGGTGGGCGAGGGCAAGGTGGTGCAGGCCCTCCAGGCCTACCAGGGCGTGCTGGCGCTCCAACCCCACCAGCGGACGGCCCTGGCCGAGTCCGGGTGGCTCGAGTGGGAGTCGGGCAGCCAGTCCGGGAACGTCTCGCTGGAGGCCGAGGGTCGGGCGACGGTGGAGAAGGCCGTGCGGGCGGCGCCCGGGTTCTACGCCGCCCGCGCCTACCTGGGCACGATCGAGCTCGACCGCGGCGACGCGCCGGCGGCCACCGCGCAGTACGCGGCGTTCCTGGCCGACCACCCCCCGCACAAGTGGGTACGGGTCTACGCCCCCGAGATCCGGACCGCCTACACGGCGTCCGGCCAGCCGGTGCCCCACGGCGTGCCCGCCGCCCCCGGGTCCACAGCTTCCGGCTCCACAGCTTCCGGGCCTGCCGCCTCCGGGTCCTGAGCGTCGCCCCGGGCCCGCACGCCCGGCCGCCGCCGGGACGCCGAAACCCAAACATTTGGGGTACACGCACGCGGCGGGGCGCTGGGCCCGAACACGTCGGTCAGCTCCGGCTGGGTCAGGTAGTGGCGGTACGGCCACCTACACGTACTCGGGCGTGCATGCCGGGACGGACCGGGTGGTGGCGTCCGTGGAGGTGGGCACACGGACCCTCACCTCCAACCCGGTGACGGTCACCTGGACGCCCGGCCGGGACACCACGTTCCTCTCCATGAACGCCAGCCAGAAGGGCGGGACCGTGGGCTCGCCGGCCACGGTCCGGGCCAACCTGGTGGACGTCAGCGCCCAGCCGCCGCGGCTGGTCGCCGGGGCGCCGGTGACCCTCTCCCTCGGCGGGCAGTCCTGCTCGGCCACGACGGACGGCAGCGGCAACGCGAGCTGCACGCTCACGCCCACAGCCGCCGGGCTGCTGGCCCAGGGCGCCACGTACGGCGGCAGCGCGTCCACCACGGCCTCCACCGCCACCAACACGTTCTCGGCCGGCGCCACCGCCGTGACGACATCGGGCTACTGGCTGGTGGCCGCCGACGGCGGGGTCTTCGCCTTCGGCGACGCCCCGTTCGCCGGGTCCATGGGGGGCAGGCCGCTCAACGCCCCGGTGCTGGCGGTGGCCGCGGCGTCCTGACGGGGCCGGTGGGCGGGTCGCTCAGGTCCGCAGGGCCCTGAGCTCGCCCACCACCCGGCCGAACGCCGCCGAGAACGCCTCCACGTCCTCGTCCGTGGTGGACCACCCCACCGAGAGGCGGAGGGACCGGCTGGGATCCGCGCCCATCGCCTCCAGCACCGGCGACGGCTCCAGGGACTCGGAGGCACAGGAGGAGCCCGAGTGCGCGGCCACGCCCGCCCGGTCCAGCCCCAGCAGCACCGGTTCGGCCTCCACCCCGGCCACCCCCAGGCAGACAATGTGCGGGAGCCTCCCGTCCGGGTCCGGGTCGCCCACCAGGGCCACGCCGTCGTGGGCGCACGCCGCCGCCAGGAGCCGCTCGACGTGCACCCG
>JBOGGH010000741.1:0-1684 GCA_050743905.1 Acidimicrobiales bacterium | reverse complement strand
CCACGGTGCTGGCCACGCCGCCGGGCCGTCCGGCGGGGCCGGGGGGCCGGGCCGGTGATCCCGCGCTACAGCCCCCCGGACATGGCGGGGCTCTTCTCCGACGAGGCCCGCATGGCCCGGTGGCTGGAGGTGGAGCTGCTGGCGGTGGAGGGGCTCGCTGCCGCCGGGGTGGTGCCTCCGGCGGACGCGGCGGCGGTGCGGGTCCGCGCCCCCCGGGTGGACGCGGCGTTCGTGGCCGAGGTCGAGGAGCGCGAGCGGGTGACCGACCACGACGTGGCCGCCTTCGTGGACGTGGTGCAGCGGCACGTCGGCGCCCCCGAGGGGTCCTGGATCCACTACGGGCTCACCTCCTCGGACGTGGTGGACACCGCCCAGTGCGCCGCCCTGGCGGCGGCCGGCGACCTGCTGGTGGCGGCGGCCGGCGAGCTGGTGGGCGCGCTGCGGGCGCGGGCGGTGGAGCTGATCGACGTCCCGGTGGCCGGCCGGACCCACGGCATGCAGGCGGAGCCCACGACGTTCGGGGCCAAGTTCGCCCTGTGGGCGCTGCAGGCGGACCGGGACCGCCAGCGGCTGCGGGCGGCCCGCGACCGGGTGGCGGTGGGCAAGCTGTCGGGCGCCGTGGGCACCTACTCCAACATCGACCCGTCGGTGGAGGCCCACGTCTGCGCGGCGCTCGGTCTCCGGCCGGTGCCGGCCACCCAGGTGATCGCCCGCGACCGGCACGCCGAGTACCTCTACGCCTGCGCGTCCGCCGGGGCCACGGTGGAGCTGATCGCCACCGAGGTCCGCCACCTGGCCCGCAGCGAGGTGGGCGAGGTGGAGGAGGCCTTCGGCACCGGCCAGAAGGGCTCGTCGGCCATGCCCCACAAGCGCAACCCCGTCCTCTCCGAGCGGCTCAGCGGCCTGGCGCGGGTGCTGCGCGGCTACGCCGGCGCCGGGCTGGAGGACGTGGCCCTGTGGCACGAGCGGGACATCTCCCACAGCTCGGTGGAGCGCGTGGTGCTGCCGGACGCGTCGCTCCTCGCCTGCTATGTGCTGCGCCGGGCCACGGCGCTCGTCTCGGGCCTGGTGGTCCACGCCGACCGGGCGCTGGAGACCCTCACGGACGGGTCGCACGGGCTGGTCTTCAGCCAGGCGGTCCTGCTGGCCCTAGTGGACGCCGGCATGGGGCGGGACGACGCCTACCGCGTGGTCCAGCGCGACGCCCGGCGGGCCTGGGACGAGGGGCGGCACCTGCGCGACGTGGTGGCCGGGGACCCCGAGGCGGTGCTCCCCGACGGCGCCCTCGACCGGGCCTTCGACCTGGAGCGCTACCTGCGGCACCGCCAGCGCTACCTGGACGCCCTGGAGGCCATCGACCGCGGGGAGGCGGGATGAGCCCCCGGCCGGCACTGCACCGGTGGGCGGCGCCCCCGGCGGCGGCGCCGTGAGCCCGCCGCCGCTGGTGCACCGGGGGAAGGTGCGCGAGCTCTACGACGCCGGCGACGGCCTGCTCCTGATGGTGGCCTCCGACCGGATCAGCGCCTACGACGTGGTCTTCGCCGAGCCCATCCCCGAGAAGGGCCGGGTGCTGACGGCCATGACCGCCTTCTGGTGCGAGGAGCTCGCCACGCTGGCGCCGGGCAGCCTGGTGACCGCCGACCCGGCGCGGATCGCCGCCGAGGTGCCGGGCGCGGCCGACGTC
>JBOGGH010000740.1:0-1685 GCA_050743905.1 Acidimicrobiales bacterium | reverse complement strand
GGTGCGGTGAGCCTGCTGGACACGGTGCGGCAGGCCAACCGGCCGGGCCCGCCCGAGCACTCGGTGGTCTTCCGGGTGGCCGCCACCGGCGCCGTGGTGGTGGCCGTGGCCGCCTGCTGGGCCCAGGGCGAGCTGACCGCCGTGGTGGCCGTGCCCTCGATCGTGCTGGTGGTGGCCGGCAACGTGCTCTCCTCCTTCCGGCGCGCCCGCCCGGTCCGGTTCCTGAAGCCGGTGCTGGCGCTGGCCGTGGTGGCCGCCTTCGGCTGGTTCTTCGTGACGGTGTCGGCCTCGGCCAGCGCCGGTGACCTGACCTCGGTGGAGGGCCCGCTGGCCGTGCTGTTCACCATGATCCAGGTGACCCATGCCTTCGACGTCCCGTCCCGGCGCGACCTCGGGTTCTCGCTCGCCGGCTCGGCCACCCTCATGGCGGTGGCGGCCGCCCAGGCGGTGGACGGGACCTTCGGGCTCTACGTGGTGGTGTGGGCCGTCCTCGGCTTCACCGGCATGCTGGCCATGTGGAGCTCGATGGCGGGCGGCGCCCGGCCCCGGGCCGGCGCGGTGCTGGCCGCGGTGGGGGCGTGCGGCGCCGTGGCCCTCGTGATGGTGGCCGCCCTGCCGGCCCCCCACCCCAACAGCAGCCTGGTGCTGCCGTCCTCCATCGCCGCCGACCTGCCGGTCGCCAAGGCCGCCGGCCTGGAGGGGGGCGGGGCCCACGGCACCGAGCCGGTCCACGCCGGCTCGCCATCGGGGCGGACCGCCGTGGGCGGCTACCTCGGGTTCGCCGGACCGCTCGACACCGCCGACCGGGCCTCGCTCGGCACGCAGGTGGTGTTCCGGGTCCGGGCGGACCAGCCCACCTTCTGGGTGGCGGAGACGTTCAACCAGTGGACGGGCCAGTCCTGGGCCGAGGCCGCGCCGCCGAAGGGGCTGGCACGTTGGCGCGAGATCAGCACCGGCTCGCCGTTCCTGGTCCCGCCGCCGGTCTCCCAGACCGGCCGCGGTACGCCGGACTACCAGACGTTCTACCTCACCGAGCCCGGTCCCAACCTGGTGTTCCACGCCGCCAACGCCGCCGAGGTGTGGTTCCCCTCCCGGCGCATGTACGTGAGCCCCTACGGCACAGTCCGCTCGGGCACCTCGATGGGCCCGGGCTCCATCTACACGGTGCTCTCGGACGTCCAGCGGCCCACCCCGGCCCAGCTCCAGGCGGCCGGCGCGGGAGGGGCGGACGGGGCCGGCCGGCTCCCGGCGGGGGTGCGGGGGCAGTCGCTCCAGCTCCCCCACCCCTACCCGCGGGTGGCGGCGCTGGCCGCCCGGGTCACCGCCGGCGCCGGCTCCACCTACGCCAAGGTGGTGGCGCTCGAGCACTGGATCGGCGCCCACACGAAGTACACCCTGGACATCCCCCCGCTCCGCCCCGGGCAGGACACCGTGGACCAGTTCCTCTTCGGCTCGCGGCGGGGCTACTGCGAGCAGATCAGCACCTCCCTCGCCGTGATGCTGCGGACCCTCGGCGTCCCCGCCCGGGAGGCCACCGGCTACGTCCCGGGCCCCTACAACCCGATCACCGACCTCTACGACGTCCAGGCGGACGACGCCCATGCCTGGGTGCAGGTGTGGTTCCCCGGCTACGGCTGGCAGAGCTTCGACCCCACGGCGTACGTGCCGCTCGCCAACCCCAGCCC
>JBOGGH010000739.1:0-1685 GCA_050743905.1 Acidimicrobiales bacterium | reverse complement strand
GTCGCCGAGCACGCACGCGGGAAGCGGTGGTGGCGGGCCGCCGTAGGCAACGCGGCGGCGTCCGGGATCGCCGCCGGCGACGTCATCGGCTACGCGACCGTTGGCGCCCGGTCCTCCTCGCCGGACCACCGGGACGCGCTGGAGGTGCTCCGCGAGGCAGGCGCCGACGCCGCCCTGCTCGACGCCCTCCGCCGGCTCCTCGCCGAGAAGAACCCGGCGCAGTACCTGGAGAGCTGGGCGGGAGACGGCGACCTCGCACTCGACGCCGTCGAGTGCGCCCGGCGGCTCCTCGCCGCGGCCGACGACGCCTGGCTCCACGCCGAGCAGGCGGGATGGCCGCATCCCGACGACGGCACGAACCCCGTCGTGGAGGAGCTTCGCCGGCCGCGCGAGACGTGAGCACCCTCCGCAGCGAGCGCCACCGGCACGGGCTGCCCGTTCACGGCCCGGACGGCGTGGCCGGCCTTGGCGGCCTGGGCACCACGCCGAACCGCCGGTGGTCCAGCACCGGCATCGACGCCCGGACCTCGGCCACCCGTTCCGCCCGGAGGTCGGCCAGCGCCAGCCCCGCCTCATCGGCACCGAGGGACGCCAGCACGTCGCCGGCCGGGTCCACCACCGCGCTGTGCCCGGTGCACGCCGGGGCGGGCTTGGCCGCCGCCACCACGTAGGCGGTGCTCTCGATCGCCCGGGCGCGCAGCAGCACGCTCCAGGCGTCCGCCTTGCCCGGGCCGGGCAGCCAGTGGGCGACCACCACCAGGGCCGTGGCGCCGGCGTCCACCAGGCGGCGGGCCGACTCGGGGAACCGCAGGTCGTAGCAGTTCATGACGCCGAACCGGAGATCGCCCACGGCGACCACCAGGGGCTCGGCGGCGGGGTCCCCCGGGACGATCCGGTCCGACTCCTGCCAGCCGAGCGCGTCGTAGAGGTGGAGCTTGCGGTAGGTGCCGAGCAGGCCGCTCGCGTCCACGGCCACCACCGTGTTGTGGACCCGACCCGGTTCCTCCGACGGCTCGAAGGTGCCGGCGACCACGGTGGTTCCGGTCTCCCGGGCCACCTCGCGCAGGGCGGCCACGAACGGCCCGTCGAGCGGCTCGGCGCAGGCGGTGAGGTCGGTGCCGGCGGCGCCGAACGAGCACATGGCCGCCTCGGGCAGCACCACAAGCTGCGCGCCGCGCCCGGCGGCCTCCCGGACCCGGTCCGTCACCCGGTGCCGGTTGGCCTCGCGGTCCAACGTAGACGTGAGCTGCACCGCCGCGACCTGCACGGACGCAGGGTACCGGCCGGACCGGCGCTGCCGAGGCCCGGTCCCCGTCCAGGGTGACCGCCGGGTCCTGACCCCCAGGAAAGAGGCGCCCCACGGGCCGGCCGTGCCACACTGGGCGCGGCGACGCGGACCCGCCGCTCGCCTCGGGTCCCGGTGCCCGGCACTGCAGGCGGAGACGGTATTTGGTGTTGGTGTTCACCTTCCCCGGTCAGGGGTCGCAGCGGTCCGGCATAGGCCGCCAGTGGGTCGACCACCCGTCCTGGGAGCTGGTGGGCGAGGCGTCGGCGGCGGCAGGGCGCGACGTGGACGCCCTGCTCCTGGACGCCCCCATGGAGGAGCTCACCGAGACGGCGAACGCCCAGTTGGCGACGTTCGTGCAGAGCCTGGTGGTCCTGGACGCGGTGGAGCGGCTCGGCCT
>JBOGGH010000738.1:0-1686 GCA_050743905.1 Acidimicrobiales bacterium | reverse complement strand
GGGCTCGGCGACCGGGGCCCGCCAGTCCACGACCAAGGGCTCCTGATGCTCGTCGGAGATGGCCAGGCGGCCGACGTTGAAGGTCTCGATGTCTGGGCTGCTGGGGGGACCGCCACCGCCATTGGGGGCCGGCGACGTCACGCCCAAGCGGTCGGTCCCGCCTCGCTGGTCCCCCTCCCGGCGGTGCCGGTCAAGCCGGCCGAAGACCAGGGACTCCCGCCCGATCTGCAGGTGCTCGAGCCGGTTCAGGCCGGTCCGGACGCGGATATCACGCTCGGTGAAGGACTGGAACGTGGAGCCCTTCTCGCTGAACGCCTCCTGGAGCATGCTCGAGGCGGAGGCGCGCATGGCCTCCAGCCGCTCGTAGGCATGATCCACGTGGGCTTGTTCGGCCGGGACGTCCGGATGGGTCATACGGAAGGATCCACAATGCGTGCTCGATGGCGTGGCGCGCAAGCCACCGCGCCGGATGGCCGTGGCCCCCGGAAGGTACCGTGACCCGATGCCCGATCCTGACCCGTTCCTCACGGCCTGCCGGGGCACGCGGCCTCCCCGGACGCCGGTGTGGTTCATGCGCCAGGCCGGGCGGGCGCTCCCCGAGTACCGGGCGGCGCGCGGGAGCGGCAGCATCCTGGGGGCCGTGGCCGACCCGGCGCTGGCGGCCGAGCTCACCCTGCAGCCGGTCCGCCGCTACGGGGTGGACGCGGCGGTCCTCTTCTCGGACATCGTGGTGCCCGTCCACGCCGTCGGGTTCGGCGTGGACGTGGTGCCGGGCCGCGGGCCGGTGGTGGCCGAGCCGTTCCGATCGGCGGCCGACCTCGTGCGACTGCGGCCGCTGGAGCCCGAGGCGGACGTGGGCCACGTGCTGGAGGCGGTGCGCATCCTGGTGCGGGAGCTGCGGGTGCCGCTGATCGGCTTCGCCGGCGCGCCGTTCACCGTGGCCAGCTACCTGGTGGAGGGCGGACCGTCACGGACCTTCGCCAGGGTGAAGGCGCTCATGCACGCGAACCCGGACCTCTGGGCGCGGCTCATAGACCGCCTGGTGCAGATGTCCGTCGCCTTCCTGCGGGCGCAGGCCGGGGCCGGGGCCTCGGCCTTGCAGATCTTCGACAGTTGGGCCGGCAGCCTCTCCCCGGCCGCCTACGAGCGGTTCGCGCTGCCCGCCACCCGCCGGGTGCTCGCCGGCACGGCCGACCTCGGCGTGCCCACGATCCTGTTCGGGGTGGGCACGGGCGAGCTCCTGCACCTCATGGCGTCCGCCGGGCCCCACGTGGTGGGGGTGGACTGGCGGGTGCCGCTGGACGAGGCCCGCAGGCGGGTGGGCCCCGGGCGGGCGGTGCAGGGCAACCTCGACCCCGCCCTCTGCCTGGCGCCGTGGGAGGTGGTGGCGGCCGAGGCCCGCGCCGTCCTGTCCCAGGCCGGCGGGCGGCCCGGGCACGTCTTCAACCTCGGCCACGGGGTGCTCCCCGAGACCGACCCGGGGATCCTGGCCGCCCTGGTGGACCTGGTGCACGAGGAGGGGGCCCGGGCGTGACCGTGGGGGTCCTGCTGATGGCCCACGGGACGCCGGCGACGCCCGAGGAGATCGAGCCCTTCTACACGCGGATCCGGCGCGGCCGCCCCCCCGGCCCGGAGCAGCTCGCCGACCTGCGCCGCCGCTACGAGGCCATCGGCGGCACCTCGCCC
>JBOGGH010000737.1:0-1691 GCA_050743905.1 Acidimicrobiales bacterium | reverse complement strand
CCACCGGCCGGTGCGGTGCCGGCGGCCCGGCCGGGCGGGCCCGCGGCGGCGGGCGTGGCCTAGGGTGTGGGCCCGTCCCGGGCGAGGAGGATGAGGTGGCGGAGCAGGCCACGGAGCACATGAGCGTGTCGGCGTCGCCGGAGCGGTGCTTCGCGGTCGTCGCCGACATCGAGCGCTACCCGGAGTGGGCGGCCGACATCAAAGAGGTCACGGTGCACGACCGTGACGCCGACGGGCGGCCGCTGGACGTGACGTTCCGGGCGGGGGCGTTCGGCCGGAGCACGAGCTACACCCTCCGCTACGACTACGCCCGGGCGCCCCACGTCCTTGCCTGGCACCTGACCAGTGGGGACATCACCACCAAGCTGGACGGGAGCTACGTCTTCGACGGCGCCGACGGCGGGGGCACGGACATCGGGTACCACCTGGAGGTGGAGCTGCGGGTGCCTATCCCCGGCTTCATCAAGATGCGCGCCCAGAGCCGGATCATGGCCACCGCGCTCCGCGACCTGAAGGCACGGGTCGAGTCCTCGGCGTGACCGCCGGCGCGCTGCCCGGCGCCGGGTTCGCCGTGGGCGTGGACATCGGCGGGACCAAGGTGCTGGGCGTGGCCGTGGACCCCGGGGACCGCGTGGTGGCCGAGGCCCGCGTGGCCACCCCGCACAGCGCCGCCGACCCGGCCGACGCCGACCGGGGGGAGGTGGGCGGCGAGGTGGCCGACGCCGTGGTGCAGGTGGTGGGCCGGCTCCGGCAGGCGATCGCCCAGGCCGGCGGCCCCACGGCACCGCCGCCGGTGGGCGTTGGCGCGCCCGGCATGCTCGACCGCCGTGGCGTGCTCTGCTTCTCCCCCAACCTCCCGGGGGCGGCCGGCGCCGACGTCCGGCAGCTCGTGGGGGCACGCCTCCCGGGCGTGCCGCTGGCCGTGGAGAACGACGCCAACTGCGCGGCGGTGGCCGAGCACCGGCGCGGCGCCGCCGCCGGCGCCGAGCACGCGCTGGTGGTCACGCTGGGGACCGGGATCGGCGGCGGGCTGGTCAGCGGCGGCCGCGTGCTGGTGGGGGCGCACGGGTTCGCCGGCGAGATCGGCCACATGCTGGTGGACCCGTCGGGGCCGCCGTGCCCCTGCGGGCGGCGGGGCTGCTGGGAGCGGTACGCGTCGGGCGGCGGCCTCGGGCGCCTGGCCCGTGAGGCCGCCTACGCCGGCCGGCTCCACGACGTGGTGGCGCTGGCCGGGGGCGACCCCGAGCTCGTCCGTGGCGAGCACGTCACGCGGGCGGCGCTGCAGGGCGAGCCGGGCGCGCTGCGGGTCCTGGACGAGCTCGGGTGGTGGGTGGCGCTCGGTCTGGCCAACCTGACCGCGGTCCTGGACCCGGACCGCGTCGTCCTGGGCGGGGGCCTGGTGGAGGCCGGCGACGTGCTCCTGGGCCCCACCCGCCGGGCCTTCGGGCACCTGGTGGAGGGGGCGGCGGCGCGGCCGCCGGTGGAGATCGTGCCGGCCTCGCTCGGCGAGCGGGCCGGTGCCGCCGGGGCGGCGATGGTGGCCCGGGACGGCGGCCTGTGGTGAGCCCCGCCCGGCGGCGGGCGCCGGGGAGCTGGCCGCTCCCGGCGGCGGTGGCGGTGGCGCCGGCGGGGGAGCGCCCGTGAGGACGGGGGTCATCCTCCCGTCGTTCCGGGGCACGGCCGGGGAGGCG
>JBOGGH010000736.1:0-1693 GCA_050743905.1 Acidimicrobiales bacterium | reverse complement strand
CCGCCGCACCGTGCACCGTTCCCGACACACCGACCAGGAGGAGTCCCGATGAGCAGCGTCCGAGTAGCGATCGCCGGGGTGGGCAACTGCGCGAGCTCCCTCGTGCAGGGGATCTCGTACTACCGCGACGCCAGCCCGGGAGACGTGGTCCCCGGGCTGATGCACGTGGTCCTCGGCGGCTACCACGTGGGCGACCTGGAGCCGGTGGCCGCCTTCGACGTGGACGCGGCCAAGGTGGGCACCGACCTGGGCAAGGCGGTGTTCGCCGGCCAGAACAACACCATCCGCTTTGCCGAGGTGGGCGAGCTCGGGGTGACGGTCCAGCGCGGGCCGACCCTGGACGGGCTCGGCCGGTACTACCGCGACGTGGTGGAGGAGTCGCCCGCCCCGCCGGTCGACGTGGCCGCGGCGCTGGCCGAGGCCCGGGCGGACGTGCTCGTGGCCTACCTCCCGGTCGGCTCCGAGGAGGCCCAGCGGCACTACGCCGAGGCGTGCCTGGCGGCCAAGGTGGCCTTCGTGAACGCCATCCCGGTGTTCATCGCCTCCGACCCCGCGTGGGCCCGCCGCTTCGAGGAGGCCGGGGTGCCCATCGTGGGCGACGACATCAAGAGCCAGGTGGGCTCCACCATCGTCCACCGGGTCCTCACCCGGCTCTTCGAGGACCGCGGCCTGTCGCTCGACCACACCTACCAGCTCAACGTGGGCGGGAACATGGACTTCCGCAACATGCTCGAGCGCGACCGGCTGGAGTCCAAGAAGATCTCCAAGACCCAGGCGGTGACCAGCCAGATCGAGCACGGCACCCTGCCGGAGGACGACGTCCACATAGGCCCCTCGGACCACGTGCCGTGGCTGGCCGACCGCAAGTGGGCCTACGTCCGCATGGAGGGCCGGAACTTCGGCGACGTGCCGCTCAACCTCGAGCTGAAGCTGGAGGTGTGGGACTCCCCCAACTCCGCCGGCGTCATCATCGACGCCGTGCGCTGCGCCAAGGTGGCCCTCGACCGCGGCATCGGCGGCCCGCTGCCCGGCCCGTCCGCCTACTTCATGAAGTCGCCGCCGGTGCAGTACCACGACGACGTGGCCCAGCGGATGGTGGAGGCCTTCGCCACCGGGGCCGTCGGCGACGACGGAGCCGAGCCTCCCCCCGCGTAGCCGGCCCCGCCTCCTCAGCCCCCTGTCGGGCAGGAGTCCCCGAACCCGGCCAGCACCGCCGGCGGCACCCCGCCCGACTGCGGCGAGCAGCCCACCTCGGCCGAGCCGAACCCGACCACCGTCCAGGTGCCGCCCGCCTGGTGGAGGAACCCGTACCCGCCCTGGAACGTGTCCTGGGAGGCCGGGGTGGGCCCCACGCTGAACCGGGCCCACGTGGGGTCCACCCCCGACACCGCCGTGCCGGTGATCTCGTAGGTGGACGCCCCCACCCCCTGCGACGCCTGGAAGGCGGCAACCGCGGCGGCCAGCGCGGCTGTCACCGAGGTCGTGGTGGTGGACGGCGGCGCCGTGGTGGTGGACGGCGGCGCCGTGGTGGACGTGGTGGTGGTCGTGGCCGCCCGGTGCGTGGTCGTGGTGGTGGAGGCGGCCGGCGGCGAGCCGGACCCGCAGGCCGCCAGGAACGCCCCGGCCGCCAGCAGGAACGCGACGGCGCCGGCGGACCGGCCTCCCCTCCGCACGGCGCTCACCGTCCCGCCCC
>JBOGGH010000735.1:0-1700 GCA_050743905.1 Acidimicrobiales bacterium | reverse complement strand
GAACACGGCCGACCTAACAAGTGCCGGACGCAGTGCCGGGTCAGGCGTGGCAAGCGGGCTGGACCGTGTGCGAGAAGTAGCACGAAAGGATAAGGACGTACGGTCATTGGATAGCGGGATCCACCACTCTGACCGGTTGAGGGTGTAGTCATGGTGTGGGCGGAGCCGAGCGATCGGAGCCGTCCATCCAGCGTTGGAGACCAGTTGATGACAGCGAGGACCTGGCCGCCGCGGTGGCCGGTCTGAAGCGGACGGTGTCGCGCCAGGAGGCCACGATCGCCAAGCTGCAGTCGACGGTGACGTCGCTGAACGAGACGCTGGCCGAGCGTGATGCCCGCGTCGCCGAGCTGGAGGACCTGCTGGAGGAGTCCAGGCGCTCGGGCAAGCGCCAGGCGGCCCCGTTCCGCCACGGCGACCCGACCGAGAATCCCAAGCGCCCCGGCCGCAAGACAGGCGCGGCGCATGGCCGCCACGGACATCGCCTCCCCCCGCCCGAGCCGGACCGCAGCCTCGAGGCCGCCCTGCCCGACGCCTGCCCGCACTGTGGTGGGCAGATCGACCATGTACGCGACGCCGAACAGTTCCAGACTGACCTGCCCGCCCTGCCACCACCAGCCACCACCAGGTTCAACGTGGCGATCGGCCGCTGCCGCACCTGCGGGCGCAGAGTCCAGGGACGCCACCCCGAGCAGACCTCCGATGCGCTCGGGGCGGCGGGTGCCCAGGTGGGCCCGAACGCCAAGTCGTGGGCGGCCTGGTTGCACTACAGCCTGGGGGTCCCCTTCGCCAAGATCTCCCGCCTCTTCGCCGAGCGCCTCGGCCTGTCGGTGACCGCCGGGGCGATCTGCCAGTCCGCCCAGTCGACCTCCACCGACTTGGTGCCGGTCAGCGCCGACATCCGGGCTGGGATCAACGCAGCACCGGTGGTGGTGATGGACGAGACCGGCTGGCGCGTCAACGCGGAGCCGTGGTGGACCTGGGTTGCCACCACCCCCGGGCTCACCTACTACGACGTCGCTGCCGGCCGGGGCTTCGCGCAGGCGACCGGCCTCCTCGACGCCGACTACTCCGGGACGATCGTCCACGACGGGTGGTCCGCCTACGGCGGCTACGAGGGTGCCACCGGCGGCTACCAGGCCGCCACCCATCAGACCTGCGTCCGGCACTTCACCAGACGATGCGAGGAGCTGATCGAGAGCCTCCCCGACTGGGCACGGGGCACCCCCCGAGAGGTCCGGGGCCTGCTCGGCGAGGCCCTCGACGCCAGAGACGAGGGCAAGAAGCAACGGCGAGAGGTGATCGCGGACCTCACCGAACGCGTCGAGCTGCTCCACGAGCAGGCCCACCCCCACGACGAGTGCCGCAAGCTGGTCAACCACCTCTACAACAACCGGCGGGCGCTGTTCACCTTCCTCGCCGATCCCGACGTCGACGCCACCTCCTGGCGTGCCGAGCAGGCCATCCGGCCCACCACCGTGACCCGAAAGGTATGCGGGGGCAACCGCAGCGACCGGGGGGCCGAGACCCAGGGCCGGATGATGACCCTGTTCCGCACCGCCTCCCAGCAAGGCGTCGACGCTGTCGAGTTCCTCGTCCACCTCGCACGCGCTCCCGACCCGGCCACCGTCGCCTTCTTCACCTGAAACCGCAGGTAATCGCCGGCTGATACAACACAATTCGATCCGTCGCGCCCCGCTAAC
>JBOGGH010000734.1:0-1704 GCA_050743905.1 Acidimicrobiales bacterium | reverse complement strand
GCCCGCACCACCGTGTCGCAGGTCCGCCAGACGTGGGACGCCGTCAGCTTCCACGTGAGCCGCGTGGGCACGCCGGTGCTGGTGAAGATCTCCTACTTCCCCAACTGGCAGGCCACCGGAGCCGAGGGCCCGTGGCGGGCCACGCCCAACCTGATGGTGGTGGTGCCCACCGGCCACGAGGTCACCCTCACCTACGGCACCACCCACGCCAACCTGCTGGGCTACGCCTGCACCGTGCTGGGCGTGCTCGGCCTCACGGCGCTCGGGGTGGTGGCGCTCCGTCGCCGGCGGCCGGCATCGCCGCGCCGCAATGCGCCGTGATCGTCACCCCGTGCGCGCCGGTCGACGCCGGCCTGGCGTTCCGACCGGGCGTCGGCCCGCGATGGGCGGCGAGGAGGAGGCCATGCCCGGAGCTGACGTCAACGACCGTGCCGACCGACGCGGGCCTGAAGCTGACCAAGCCCCTGGGCGGCGTTCACCAAGGTCGGCATGGAGCAACCCGTGGCTCCTGATCAGGAGCATCCACCCGAGAGGACAAGATCCGATGCTAGGGACACCGTTCGCGATCGGGCGTCAGGCGGACTGCCGCAACTCCACGTTGACCTCGAGCCCCAAGGCACTGGCCACCCTCTGGAGGGTCGTCAGGGTGGCGCCGACCCCTCCAGCTTCCAAGCGATCCACTGCCGCCTGGCTCGTCCCCATCCGACGGGCCAGCTCCCGCTGGCTGAGGTCGGCGGCCTCCCGGGCTTCACGCACCCGCTCTCCGACCTCGGCAGCCAAGGCGGCCGCGGCATAGGCCCGGTCGTAGTCGGCCCGTTCGTCCGCGGTCATGGCGTCCAGCCGCTCCGCCTTCAGTTCGGTCCAACTCTTGGGCATGGTCGTCACCTCATTCGTCGGCCAAGTGGGCCTGTTCGAGAAGAGCCGCCGTCTCGGTCCAGGGGGTGACCTCCGCCGAAGCCAACATGGCGCGATGTTCGACCCGGTAAGAGGACAACTGATGACCGGATCCACCCGCAACCTTTTCGTCGGCCGTGGCCGTGGCCGGCTCCCTCGTGCTGTACCGGCTGGCCGGGCTGGCATGACGCCGACCGGGGTGAGCCGATGCAGCATACTCATGGTGCCTGCAATCACCCGACCGGCGCGGCCGGCCGGGAGCAGGCCGGTCGCCGATCGGCGGGGCACGGCGTTCCGCGGCGCGGCCGCAGGGCGACGGACGGCGAAGAGGGCGCGGCCGGGGGGCCGCCGCACCCGAGAAGGGAGACGCGCGGTGGCGGGAGGCTCGGGTGGACGCCGGCGGGCGGTGCCGGTGGTCGCAGCGGTGTCCACGGTGGCGATCGCCGTCGCGTGCTGGGGCGCTGCGCCCCCTTCGGCCGGCGCGTCACCGGAGCCCCCGGCAGCGCCGGCGCAGGCGGTGGCGCTGGTGCAGCCGGAGGGGGTGGAGATCGCCTGGTCGACCGTCGGGGGTTCGGCCGGCACAGGCTCGTCCGGCACGGGCCCGGCGGTGTCCTCATACACGGTGGCGCCGGTCCGGAACGGGTCGCCGTGCCCGGGCTGCGAGGACGCGGTGACCGTGGGGGCGGGGACCACCTCGGTGGAGCTGGCCGGCACGGGCGCCGGCGTGACCGGCTACGCGGTGCGCGCCGCCGGGCCGGGAGGCGACTCCGCCTGGGTGACCGCCGGTCGCCCGGGCGTCCGGGGCGAGCC
>JBOGGH010000733.1:0-1709 GCA_050743905.1 Acidimicrobiales bacterium | reverse complement strand
GCTTCATGCCGGACGAGGAGGGCCTGGCGCTCATGGAGGCGGCCGAGCGGGCCGGCCGGGCCGGGGCCGGGGGCGGGAGCGGGAGCGGGGGCGCGGGCGGGGGCGGGAGCCGGGCGGCCTTCGTGGAGATCGGCGCCTGGTGCGGCAAGTCCACCGTCTACCTGGGCGCGGCGGCCGAGGCCACCGGGGCCGTGCTCTTCAGCGTCGACCATCACCGAGGATCGGAGGAGAACCAGGCCGGGTGGGAGCACCACGACGCCGACCTGGTGGACCCGGCCGTCGGCCGCCTGGACACCCTTCCCCACTGGCGGCGCGCCGTGGCCGCGGCCGGGCTGGAGGCCACGGTGGTGGGCGTGGTGGGGGACTCCCCCACCGTCGCCGCCTGCTGGCGGACGCCGCTCGCCTTCTGCTTCATCGACGGCGGGCACGGCCACGAGCCGGCGTGGGCGGACTGGCGGGGATGGAGCCCGTGGGTGGTCGAGGGCGGCTGGCTGGCCGTCCACGACGTCTTCCCGGACCCGGCCGACGGCGGGCGCCCGCCCTACGAGCTGTGGTGCGCCGCCCTGGCCTCCGGCGAGTGGGCCGAGGACGGCGAGCTCGGGTCGCTGCGGGTGCTGCGGCGGGTGGCGCCTCCCGCGCCGCCGGCAATCCCCCCGGCCGCGCCACCAACACCTCCCCGGAGCGGGGCTACAACGTAACCTTGTCACATTGCCTTGTAGACTGCTAGCCTGGGCGCATGGCGGTAGCGGCCTTCAGGGTGTCCGAGCGAGGGCAGATGGCGCTGCCCGCCGAGGCCCGTCACCGCTGGGGCCTGGACGAGGGTGGCTCGGTGGAGATCGCCGACCTGGGTGACGCGCTCCTGGTGGTGCCAGCCGGGCGGGGCGGCCTCCGGGCGTTGCTGCATGAGGCAGTCGAGGAAGCCGGCGGCTACCCGGCGCTCGCCGGCGCCGCTGCCGATCCCGACCTGAGCTGAGCGGCTCCCGTGAACGTGGTGGTCGACGACCACCTGCTCCTGCAGGTCCTCCTGGGCGACGAGCCCGCCGACCTCCGCACCCCCGGCGCGCGGATCTTCACCACGGGCCTCTGGTACCACCGGCTCTGCCGGGCGGTCGCGCAGGACTCGGTCACCGGCGCCATGTCCCGCATCCTCGGTCGGGCCGAGCCCGCCGTCGCTGCGGCTGCCGTCCGTGACGTCACCGGCCTCCCGGACCACGTCGGCCTGCTGTCGCTCCGCGACCTGTCCTGGCCGATGGCCCGCCTCGTTACCGGCGGCAGCAGGCTGAACCTGCTCTCGCTCGAGGCCCTCGCCGCCGCCGATCAGCTCGCTGCCGAGCTGTGCCTCGCCCCGGCCGACCGCAACCGCCCGCTCCTCCACGCCGCCGCCTCCAGCGGCGTCCCGGTGCGGCTCGTGGCGCCCTGAACCGGACGGCGACCCGGCGCCGGCCCCCCGCTCACGGCGCCAGCCGCTCGATGCGCCAGCCGCCGCCGTCGCGCACGTAGCGCAGGCGCTCGTGCAGCCGATCGGGCCGCGCCTCCCAGAGCTCCACGGCCTCCGGCGTGAGGCGGTAGCCGCCCCAACGCTCCGGCCGGGGCGGGGCGGGGTCGCCGGCCAGCGCGGCCGCCGCCGCCTCGAGCTGGCGGTACTCATCGACCAGCGGCGCGAGCTCCCTCAACCGCACCGCGATCTCATCCCGCTTGGAAGACAGAAA
>JBOGGH010000732.1:0-1711 GCA_050743905.1 Acidimicrobiales bacterium | reverse complement strand
CCTCCCCGGCGCGTACGCCCCGGCACAGCTCGCCGGCCGCCCCTCCACCTGTACCCGCACGCACGAGCCCGGGCCCGGGGGCGGGACCAGCGATCCCGCCGGCGCCTGCCCGGCGCCCAAGGCCTGCCCGTGGTCCCCGGTACCGCCCGGCGACCGGGCGGCCGGGGCCGTGGTGGACCCCGCGGGCGGCCCCGCTGCCGTGGTGGGCCCGCCGCGTGCCGGCCACGCCGCGTACGCCGTGCCGGCGGCGGCGATGACCACGACCACGGCCGCGGCGGCCAGGGTGAAACGGTGCCGTGCCCGCCGACGTCCCAGCGCGGCGAGCAGCTCCCGGGTGGGCGCCGGGCCGGGCGGGCCGCCGGGGGTCTCGCCCAGGGCCTCGCGGAGGCGGCGGTCGAGGTCGGCCGGACCAGTCACGAGGGCTCCCCGCTGCCGGCGTCCCCGGCCAGGCGGCGGGCGAGCGACGCCCGGGCCTTCGAGAGCTGGGACTTGACCGTGCCCACCGAGCAGCCCAGGACCGCAGCTACGTCCGCGTCGGACAGGTCGCCGTAGTACCGGAGCACCACCGCCTCCCGTTGCCGCCTGGGGAGCGCCCGCACCGCCTGGAGCACCACCAGGGACTCGCCGGCCCGCTCGGGCTCCCCCTCGGCGACGCTCCGCTCCTGGGTGGTCCAGACCGTCCGGTTGCCGCGGTCCTCGGTGACGCGGCGGCGGCCGCGCGACCGGCACTCGTTCACCACCGCCGCCCGCAGGTACCACCGGGCCCGTGTGGGGCGGCGCAGGCGCCACCATCCGGCGTAGGTCCGGAGGAAGGCCTCCTGGACCACCTCTTCGGCAGCGGCCTCGTCGTCGAGGAGCAGCCTCGCCAGGCGGCACAGGCCGGGGTAGTGCTCCTCGAAGAGCGCCACCACCTCGCGGTCGCGGTCCGGTCGACGCAGCGTCACCCCCACCTCCCCCGCCGGCCGCGCCAGGACGAGTGCGGTCTCGTAGCCCACGCCATCATGGACGCACCACCCCCCGCCCGGGTTGCCTCCGGCCGCCCGGGGCGGCCGTCGGCGCGTGCGGCCCCGGCCTCAGGACACGTTCAGCACCACGGTGGACGCCGCCTTGTCGTGGAGCGTCTGGTTCCGGGGATCCCACAGCGGCCAGAGCAGGTCCACGAGCCCCGCGAAGGGGATCACGCCCAGCACCAGGGCGACCAGCATCCGGACGAAGGCCCGCCCCGGGCCCACCGGGTGCTTGCCCGTGGCCCTGGAGGCCACCACGATCCGCAGGTACCGCATGCCCGCGGTCTGCCCGCGGACGGCGATCCACCACCAGTGGTACCAGAGGTAGAAGGCCAGCGCGAGGCACACGCCGAGGACAATGCTGCCGCGGGTCACCACCAGGCCGATCTCGAGCAGCACGAAGACGCCGATCCAGGTGATGACGGCGTCCACCACGTAGGCGAACAGCCGGCTGGCGTAGACGGCGAGCCGCAGCGAGTGCGCCGGCACCGCCGGCGGCACCGGCTCGGGGGGACCGAGGTGGACCGGCGGCAGGTACCCGGGCGGGGGCCCGGACGGCTGCGGCGCCACGGCGGGCTGCGCCGGCCCGGAGGGCCGCGCTGGCGCGGTGGGCGCGGCGGGTGGTTGCCGGACCGACGGGTGCAGCTCCGGCGGGTACCAGCGACCGTCGGAGGCGATCCACCACCCAGGCCCCGGGGCACCAC
>JBOGGH010000731.1:0-1717 GCA_050743905.1 Acidimicrobiales bacterium | reverse complement strand
GCGCTACGTGAGCCGGGGCGGGGAGAAGCTGGCGGCGGGGCTGGCGCGGTTCGGGGTGGCGGTGGCCGGCCGGCGGGCGCTGGACGCCGGGGCGTCGACCGGCGGGTTCACCGACTGCCTGCTCCAGCACGGCGCCGCCCACGTGGTGGCGGTGGACGTGGGCCACGGCCAGCTCGACCCCCGCCTGCGGGCCGACCGTCGGGTGACCCTGATGGAGCGGACCAACGTGCGTGCGCTCGACCCGGGCCGGCTGGAGGGCGGGCCGGTGGGGGTGGTGACGGCCGACCTGTCGTTCATCTCCCTCACCGTGGTGGCGCCGGTGCTGGCCGGGCCGGTGGTCTCGCCCGGCGGCGACCTGGTGGTGCTGGTGAAGCCGCAGTTCGAGGCGGGGCGGGCCGAGGCCTCCCGCGGCCGGGGCGTGGTGCGCGACCCGGAGGTCTGGCGCGCCGCCCTCGTGGCCGTGGCCTCCGCGCTCGGCGCCGCGGGAGCCGCCATCATGGGGGCCATGCGCTCCCCGGTGGTCGGGCCCGCCGGCAACACCGAGTTCCTCCTGCACGCCGTGGCCGGCCGGGGGCCGGTGCCGCGGGCCCGGGTGGAGGACGCGGCCGACGCCGCGCTGGCCGAGGCGGTGGCCGCCGCCCCGGGGAGGGCCTGACGCCGTGGCGGTGGTAGCCGTCCTGGTCAACCCGGCGCGGGGCGAGGCACGGCGCCTGCTGGAGGAGATCGGCCCGTGGCTGGCCTCGCGGGGCCACGAGGCGCGGGTGCTGCGGCTGCCCGACGCCGACCGGGCCTCGGGGCGCGTGCCCGGGGGCGAGCTGGACCACGCCGACCTCGCCGGGGCGGACCTGGCGGTGAGCCTGGGCGGCGACGGCACGTTCCTGCGCCTGGTCCCCATGGCCTACGCCGCCGGCGTCCCGGTGCTCGGGGTCAACTTCGGCCGGCTGGGCTACCTGCTGGAGGTGGAGCCGGGCGGGCTCACGGCGGCGCTGGCGCGGACGCTCGCCGGGGACGTGACCATCGAGGAGCGCGTGGCGCTGGCCGTCAGCGTGGACGGCTCGCTCGAGCCGGCGGCCGGGGACGACCGTTCACTGGAGGCACACGGCAGCCGGTGGTGGGTGGCGCTCAACGAGATGGTGACGGAGAAGACGGTCCCCGGCCACATGGTGCACCTCACCACGGCCATCGACGGGGAGCAGTGCCTCACCTACCTGGCCGACGGCGTGCTGGTGGCCACCCCCACCGGGTCCACCGCCTACAACCTCTCGGCGGGGGGGCCCGTCCTGGCGGCGGGGATGCGGGCGATGGTGCTCACGCCGGTGGCGCCGCACCTCTCGATCGACCGCAGCCTGGTGCTCCCGCCGGACCAGGAGGTCACGGTGCGGGTGGACGGGGGACGGCCGGCGGTGCTGGTGGTCGACGGGCGCGAGGTGGGCCGGCTGTCGCCGGGCGCCGAGGTGCGGTGCCGGGTGGCGCCGGAGCCGGTGCGGCTCGTCACGCTGGGCGAGCGCGGCTTCGCCGGCCTCCTCCGCCGGACCCTCACCCTCGACGCCCGTCCGGACGCCTGAGGCGTGCTCACCGAGCTGCGCGTCCGCGACCTCGGGGTGGTGGAGGACCTCGCGCTGCGGCTGGAGGGCGGCATGACCGCCCTCACCGGGGAGACCGGCGCCGGCAAGACGCTGCTGGTGGAGGCGCTCCGCCTGGTGCTGGGGGGCCGGCC
>JBOGGH010000730.1:0-1717 GCA_050743905.1 Acidimicrobiales bacterium | reverse complement strand
GTCCCGCGGCGTCGCCCGCCGCGCCCGCGTCGCCCGCCGCGGCCGCCGCGTCGATCAGGCGGCACACGTGGACCAGGGTCTGCAGCGGACCGTCGTGCAGCTCCTGGGCGATCCGGCGGCGCTCGTCCTCCTGGCCCCGCAGGACGTCGGCGGCGTAGGCCTGCGCCAGCTCGCGCCGGCGCGCGTCCTCGGTGACGTCCTGGAGGACCACCTGGAGCATCTCCTGCCCGTCGATGGCCACCACGCGCCCGGCCGGGCGGTAGACGGCGGGCTGGCCGCCGCCCGCCGGGGGCACCTCTACCATGGCCGAGGCGGAGCCCCCGGGCAGCACGGCGGCGGCGGCGTCCGGCCCCAGGAGGCCGGCCAGGGTGAGGCCGCCCAGCCCGCTCCGGCCGAACAGCTCGAGGGCCGCCAGGTTGGCCTCGTAGACGGTGCCGCCCACGTCGGCGATCAGGATGGGCTGGCTGTTGGTCTCGAAGAGGTCGCGGTAGCGGACCTCGGCCAGCAGGTGGTCGAGGCGCGACAGCTCCGCCACCTCGCGGGACCGGCGCTCCGCCCGCACGGCCCGGCCCACGAAGTACGCCACCAGCACCAGCACCACGGCCTGGACGAGGTCCGACCACGCGCCGAGGGCGTCCTGGCGCGAGAGGGAGGCCATGGCCCACGGGACGGTGGCCGCCGCCGAGACGATGGCCAGGACCATGCCGCCGCCCAGCCCGAAGGTGACCGAGGCGTAGAGCACCGGGATGAGGAAGACGCCGAGCGGCAGGAAGGCCACCGAGTTGTCCGACAGGTGATGGCCCAGCAGCAGCGCCGCCACCAGCCACCCCGTGGCCAGCACGGCCACCAGGCCCACCGTGATCCAGAGGCGGGGGTCGTGCAGGAGGTCCCTCCGGCCGGCCGGGACTTCCAGGGCGGCGGCCACGGACCCGGCGGGAGGCCCGGGGATACCGCCGGCGGCCGTCATCCCCCGTCCACCAGCCCGTGCACCATCGCCAGGCGGACCAGCGCCGAGCGGGAGGAGGCCTCCACCTTCTCGAAGACGT
Organism: Acidimicrobiales bacterium; assembly: GCA_050743905.1. Lineage (GTDB taxonomy): Bacteria > Actinomycetota > Acidimicrobiia > Acidimicrobiales > RAAP-2 > JBOGGH01. Next base: position 671 of record JBOGGH010000730.1, on the reverse strand, counting down.
GGTTCAGGTGGCCCTCCACCGTGCGGGGGCTGATCCCCAGCTCGCGGGCGATGTCCTTGTTGGCCAGCCCCTGGGCCACCAGGCGCACCACCTCGCGCTCGCGCGAGGTGAGGGCCTCCACGCCGCCGCCGGCCGCCTCGTGCCGCGCCACCGGTGCCAGCCCGGGGTCGAGCACGACCTCGCCGTCGCAGGCCGAGCGGATGGCCGCCAGCAGCTCGTCGCCGGGCGCCGTCTTCAGCAGGTAGCCGGCGGCGCCGGCGGCCAGGGCGGCCTGCACGTAGTCGGCGTCGTCCAGCGCGCTCAGCATGAGCACCCGGGAGCCGGGCGACGCACCGGCCACCCGCCGCGCCACCTCCACCCCGTTCGTGGGCGGCAGCCGCACGTCCAGCAGCACCACGTCCGGGCGGGTGGCCGCCACCACCGCCAGCGCCTCGTCGCCGTCGCCGGCCTCGCCGGCCACCGCCAGGTCGCCCGCCCGCTCGAGGATCTGGCGGGTGCCCTCGCGGAGCAGGGCGTGGTCGTCCACGATCACCACCGAGATCACCCGACCGTTCCGTGTGGGCGCGACCGTCACCGGCACCTCCCCTGCGACCTGCGGCGCTCAGCCCATGCTACGGGGCCGCCCGCCCCACCGGCGGACCCCGGCCGGCCGGCGGCCTGTCTCTTATACA
>JBOGGH010000729.1:0-1723 GCA_050743905.1 Acidimicrobiales bacterium | reverse complement strand
TCTCTAGCCCGGCCTCTTCACGCCGCCATTTGATGTAATCGCCGCGCGTCCGCGGAACTGCCCTCCGAGTAGGGGAAACTGTTGTTGCTTCCGCAACAGAACCCGAACCAGGAGGGCATCTCCAAAGTGAACGCTAACAGCACCCGTCGCGTCGTGGTGGAACCCGGTGGCGCCGGCGTGGTGGCCCACGTCGGGCTGCACGCCCTTGGTTCGTTTGCCGACCGATTGGGGCTCGGTGATTCGCTGTCGTCGTGTCTGCCGTGGGCGGGGGCCGGCATCCCGGTCCACGACCGGGGCAAGGTGCTCGTGCAGACCGCCCTCATGCTGGCCGGGGGCGGCGAGAGCTGTCTCGACATCGAGTACCTGCGCACCGGCGACGAGCTCTTCGGCGCCGTGCCCTCGGACACGACGGTCGCCCGCAGCATCCACGAGATCACGCCGCCGAGAAGAGAGGCCCTCATCGTTGCGTTGGCCGAGGTCCGCGCAGAGGTCTGGCGGCGCTCATCGGTGACAAACGCCAAGGGTCCGGTCATCTTGGACATCGACGCCTCACTGGTCGAGATCCACTCGGAGAACAAGGAGCAGGCCGCTCCCACCTACAAAGGCGGCTACGGGTTCCACCCGATGTTCTGCTTCGCCGACTGCACCGGCGAGACGCTGTCGACGTTGCTGCGGCCGGGCAACGCCGGGGCCAACACCGTGGCCGATCACCTCACCGTGCTCGATGCCGCCATCGTCCAGCTGCCCGAGGACGTGGCCGCGGGGCACCGGGCCGGTGACGATCCCGAGCTGGTCGAGCGAGAGCTGATTGCTCGCGCCGACTCGGCCGGCTGCACCGAGGGCTTCTTGACGGCGTGCCGGGAGCGCAACGTGGGCTTCTTCGTCACCGCCCGCTCGAACGCCCAGGTGACAGCGGCCATCTTCGACGCCATCGGGATCAACGAGGTGTGGCTGGAGGCCCTGGGCCAAGACGGCGAACTCAAGGGAGCGGCGGTGGCCGAGCTGACCTCGTTGATCGACGGGGCCAAGCTCCCCCCGGGCACCAGGCTCATCGTCCGGCGCGAGCCGCTGCATCCGGGTGCCCAGCGCAGCCTCTTCGCGTCCCTGGACTACCGCTACTGGGGCTTCTACACCGACCAGCCCGGCGACCCGAGGGATCTCGACGTCACCATGCGGGCCCACGCGCATGTCGAACAGCACATCTCTCGGCTGAAGGACTCGGGTCTCATGCGCTTTCCCTTCGCGAGCTTCGAGGACAACGCCACCTGGCTGATGGTTGTCGCCCTGGCCGCCGACCTCGTGCGGTGGTTCCAGCTGCTCTGCTTCGAGGGGACGTGGCGTGGCGCCAGACCGAAAGCCCTTCGTTGGGGCATCTTGCACGCCCCCGGACGACTCGTGCATTCGGCGCGCCAACGCATTGTGCGCATCATCGACGGCTGGCCGACGACCGAAGCGTTGCTCGGCGCCTACAAGCGCATCGACCTCATCACCTGAGCGATCTCAGCACCCGCCAGTCGGCACCAGCTTGACGACGCGCGCGCCAAAACACCCGCCTGGTCACTTTTGACCCTGACAAATGCTCAAATACCCGGCGTCCTTGTCTCCGCGAGTTGCAATCAACGGTGGATGAAGGTGCGAGCCCTGCTCAATGGCCCCGCACTCTCTCCACAATGGCGGCGTGAAGAGCCTGGGTTAATCGCCGGATCGAACCGTGTAACAGGGC
>JBOGGH010000728.1:0-1724 GCA_050743905.1 Acidimicrobiales bacterium | reverse complement strand
CCTGCGGATCGAAGAGCACGTTCCGACGAGCCCGCTCGGTCTGCCGGGAAGGCCCGGACCGGCGAGCGCCGGGGGGACCGCATGAGGCGGCCGGCGGCGGCGACCGTGTTCGGCTGCGCCTCGGTGCTGCTCAGCTACCCCGACGGGGATCTCGGCGACGACCTCGAGGCCGTGGCTCACGGCCTCGCCACGCTGCCGGCGGGGTCGACCCGCTCCCGGCTCGAGGCGGTAGCGGGATGGCTCGGCCAGCTGTCTCCGACCGCAGCGGCAACGGCATACGTGGATACCTTCGACCTGCGCCGGGGAACGAGCCTCCATCTCACCTACTACCGCCATGGCGACACCCGGGAGCGGGGCATGGCCCTCACCGCGCTCATCGACACCTACCGCTCGGCCGGCTTTCGCATCGTCCCAGGCGAGCTCCCCGACTTCCTGCCTGCCCTCTTGGAGCTGGCTGCCACCCACCCCGCCGGCGGCACGGTGCTCGCCGAGCACCGAATGGCCCTCGACGCCCTGCGTCTCGCACTGGACAAGGCCGACAGCCCGTATGCAGACGTGGTCGCCGCCGTAGGCGACGCCCTGCCCAGGCCGTCGCAGGCGGACCGCGACGCCCTTCGCCGCTACCGCGCCCAGGGGCCGCCCTCCGAGCGCGTCGGCCTCGAACCGTTCGCACCGCCCGAGGTCGTCGCCCAGGGACTCGCCATGGGACCGACGCGGCGGTGAGCGGGATCACCGGTTTCCAGCTCTTCTGGTGGGTGATCCTGCCCTACCTGGCGCTCGCCACCTTTGTCATCGGCCACATCTGGCGCTACCGCTACGACCAGTTCGGCTGGACCAGCCGCTCCACCCAGCTGCAGGAGAAGAAGCTCCTCAAATGGGGGAGCCCGATCTTCCACTACGGCACCTTCGCCGCCATCGCCGGCCACGTCATCGGCATCTTGATCCCAGAGCGCTGGACCGCCGCCATCGGCATCCCCGAGAACGCTTACCGCTGGTTCTCCGCCGGTGCGGGGACCCTCGCAGCCGTGCTCATCATCATCGGCGTCGGGTTCCTCGCCTTCCGCAGGCTCTTCGTCGCCCGGGTGCGGGCCACGACCAGCCCCGTCGACTGGGTGGCGCTCATCCTCCTCGCCATCGTGATCGTCATGGGCATCGCAGAGACCATCGGCGTCGGTCTCCTGGGCCACGGCTACGACTATCGCCAGAGCGTCGCACTGTGGTTCCGGGGGCTCTTCGCCGGTGACCCCGACGTCCGGGCGATCGCCCATGCCCCCTTCCTCTACCAGCTGCACGCCACCGCGGCGTGGGCGGTGATCGCGGTCTGGCCCTTCAGCCGCCTGGTGCACGCCTGGAGCGCTCCGGTGTGGTACTTGTGGCGCCCCTTCATCGTCTACCGCCGCCGCGTCGCCACCCGGCCCAACGAGCCGGGCACCGGCGGCCGGCGTTGGCGCCGGATCGGAGTCCATTACTGAGAAGCGGCTACCGATACGGGGATGCGTGCCGAGACCATGACCTGAGCGAGGCGTGAGCTGGATCCGTCACGACGCCGAGCGCCCTGCCGAGCCCGAGCGGGTCACGCCGCCACCGGGCCGCCTCGCGCGGGCGCTCGCCACCTTGGACCCCGGCTGGTTCGCCTGGGTGATGGCGAGCGGGATCGTCTCGGTCGGCACCGACCTCCTCGGCTACCCGGTGCTCTCGGAAGTGGTCCTCGGGGTCACGGCGGC
>JBOGGH010000727.1:0-1725 GCA_050743905.1 Acidimicrobiales bacterium | reverse complement strand
CGGTCAGGGTGCCGCGGGGCGACCCCCCCTACGGCTGGCGCACCCCGCCGCGGTCGATCGGCCGGGTGCACTCGTGGCACGGGAACGCGCTGGTGCTGGCGCGGGCCCTCGCCTACGTGGCGGTGCACGGGGCGGACGGCCTCCGGCGGGTGGCCGAGCGGGCGGTGCTGAACGCCAACTGGCTCCGGGTGCGCCTGGCCGGCAGCTTCGACGTGCCCTACGACCGTGCCTGCATGCACGAGGTCGTGCTCTCGGCCGCCACGCTCCGCAAGCGCCACGGGGTGCGCGCCCTGGACGTGGCCAAGCGGCTCCTCGAGGAGGGGTTCCACTCGCCGACCGTGTACTTCCCGCTCGTGGTGGACGAGGCGCTCATGGTGGAGCCCACCGAGACCGAGAGCCTCCAGACGCTGGAGGCCCTGGCCGCCGCGCTGGAGCGGATCGCCGCCGGGGCCGCCGAGGACGGGGCCGCCGTGGCGTCGGCCCCGCGGACCACGCCGGTCCGCCGGGTGGACGAGGCGCGCGCCGCGCGCACCCTCGTGCCCACCTTCGACGCCCGGCCGCCGGAGGCTCAGGCCACCGCGGCCAGTGCCATGCCGGCCGCCGCCGCGGCCACCGCGGCCGCCAGCCCGCCCAGCGTGTAGGCGAAGGCGGCGCGGAAGAGGCCGTCCTCGGCCAGCCGCACCGTCTCCCACGAGGCGGTGGACCAGGTGGTGAGCCCGCCGCAGCAGCCCACCCCCAGCACGGCGCGGGCGTTGCCGGAGAGCCCGTGGTACCAGCCGAGGCCGGTCAGGAGCCCGAGGGCCAGCGAGCCGCCCACGTTGACCACGAGGGTCCCGTAGGGGAAGGGGCCGGAGACACGGTCCTGCACCGCGCCGTCGGCCAGGTACCGGAGCACCGCGCCGAGCCCGCCGGCCAGCCCCACCGCCAGCACCAGCGTCACGTCCCCGCCTCCCCGGCGGGCTCCGGCACCCGGACCCGGGCCCGCCCGAGGGCGATGCCCAGCGCCGACGCCGTGACGCCCACCACCAGGGTCAGGGCCAGGTAGCCGGCGGCCAGCGCCACCCGGCCCTCGTGGCCGAGGGTGGCGGCGTCGACCGCCATGCTCGAGTAGGTGGTCCAGCCGCCCAGCACCCCGGTGGCGGCGAACGGCCGCAGCAGGCGCGCCGGCCGGCCGCGCTCGAGCAGGGCCGCCAGGAAGAGCCCGAGCACGAAGGCGCCGGTGGCGTTGACGAGGAAGGTGGCGGCGGGGAAGCCGCCGGCCGGCGTGGGGAGCGCCCGCGTCACGCCGTAGCGGGCGAGGGTGCCGAGGAAGCCGCCGGCCAGGATGGCGGCGAGCACCGCCGGCCGGGCCCGGCGGGTGCGGGCGGCACCCCGACGGTGGGTGGGGGACGGCTCGCCCGAGTCGTCCGGGGCCAGGTCGGGGTCGATGGGGAGGCGGTCGCCCGCCCCGGCGAGACGGGCCAGCCGGCGCAGGCGCGTGTGACGGGTCGCGCTCGACTCGTGGGCGTCGGCCATGGTCCTCCTGCGTGTCGGGCAGGGACCGTCAGCCTCGTCCGGGCGGTTCGGGCGGTGCCGCCGGCACCGTCTCCGGCGGGACCCATCGCCGGGCAGTCATGCTGCCCCACCAGCCTACCCCGGGGCGGCCCCCAGCAGGGCGGCCACGCACCGCGGGCCCCGGCCGCCGCCCATCGGCCGGGCGGTGCAGGCCCGCACGGCGGCCGACGC
>JBOGGH010000726.1:0-1726 GCA_050743905.1 Acidimicrobiales bacterium | reverse complement strand
GCCCGGCCCGCCGCCCGCGCCGGCGGCAGCCGCGCCGCCCGTCACCACCGTCCCCGTGCCGTGCTCAGCCAATGCTCCTCCCTCCGTCCACGACCAGCGTCTGGCCGGTCATGAAGCTCGACTCGTCGCCGGCGAGGAACAGCACCGCGTCGGCGATGTCCCGCACCTCCCCGATCCGCCCGAGGGCGATCCGGTCGGTGACGAACGTCCTGCGCTCGTCGTCGGCCAGCACGGGCGCCGTCGCCGGCGTCCGGACCAGGCCGGGGCAGACGGCGTTGCAGCGGATCCCCCGGCCGCCGAAGTCGTACGCCACCGACCTGGTGAGGGAGAGCACGCCGCCCTTGGCCGCCATGTAGGCCCCGAAGCTCGGGGAGACCACCAGGCCCGCCGTGGACCCCGTGTTGACGATGACCCCGCCGCCCCCACGGAGCATGGCCGGGATCCCGTACTTGCAGCCGAGGAACGGGCCGGTGAGCGTCACGGCGATGGTGCGGTCCCACTCCTCCTGGCTGGTCTCGACCACGGTGCGCCCCAGCGGCGCCCAGTAGGCGTTGTTGTGCAGCACGTCCAGGCGACCGTAGGCGTCCACCGCCGCCGCCACCATCGCCGCCACCGACCCGGGGTCGGCCACGTCGGTGCGGACGAAGCGCGCCTCGCCGCCCTCGCCGCCCACCGTCTCGACCGTCTCCCGGCCGCCGTCCTCGTCCACGTCGGCCACCACCACCGAGGCGCCCTCGGCGGCGAACCGCCGCGCCGTCTCGCGGCCGATGCCCGAGCCCGCCCCGGTCACCACCACCGATCGCCCGTCGAACCGCCGGCGGCCGTCCCCACCCACTGCTCCCATCGCTCCCCTCGTCCTCGCCCTGTCCTGTCCTGCCCCGTCGTGCCCCGGCTTGCCTCAACCGTCCCGGGCCTCCCCGGCCGGCCGCGCCGCTCAGTTGTGCGCCCAGCCCCCGTCCACGTTCACCACCTGGCCGGTGACGAAGTCCGACTCGTCGGAGACCAGGAACGCCACCGTGCCCACGAGGTCACCGGGGACCTCGGTCCGCTTCATGCACTGCTCCTCCACCATCTGGCGGAGAAGTGCGGCCTTCCGCTCGCCCACGTTCACGCTGCCCCCGGTGGGGACGGGCGTGTAACCCGGCGCCACCGCGTTCACCGTGATCCCGTGCGGGCCCAGCTCCCGGGCGAGCGCCCGGGTGATGCCCACCACCCCGCCCTTGGCGGCGATGTAGGGGACCATGCCCGTCGGGTAGCCCTTGGAGAAGCACGTCGACGAGACGTTCACGATCTTGCCGCGGCCGTGGTCCTTCATCCCCGGCACCACCGCCCGCGAGCAGAGCCAGGTGCCCCCGGCGTTGACGGCGAGCACCCGGAGGAAGTCCGCGTACGCCATGTCCTCGATGCCCGCCGGGGGGACGAACGCCCCACCGGCGTTGTTGACCAGCCCGGTGACCGCGCCCTGCTCCTTGGCGATCCGCCCGAACACGTCGGCCACGCTGTCCTCGTCCGTCACGTCCAGCGCCACGCCGTCGGCCCGGCCGCCGTCGGCCCGGATCCCCTCGGCCGACTCGGCGGCCATCTCGCCGCGGATGTCGGCCAGGACCACCTCGGCGCCGCGCTCACTGAGCCGGCGGCCGTAGGCGAGCCCCAGGCCCTGGGCCCCGCCGGTGACCACCACCACGCCCTCGACGGCGCCCACTACCGGCTCTCCCCGGTGCCGGCC
>JBOGGH010000725.1:0-1727 GCA_050743905.1 Acidimicrobiales bacterium | reverse complement strand
GCAGTGCGTGGCTCTTTCGCCGACACGCCCTTCGCGCAGCTCCTGTCCCCGGACGAGGCGGCACACGCGGTCGTGGCGCTTTACCTCGGCCTGGAGATGCTCGCCCATCTCGACGGTGACCGAACGCTGGCACTTGCCCTGTTCGAGCGGTCCCGGCAGCTGAGCCGCCTCATGAGTTCGCTCACCGTCCCCGTCTGACGGAGGAGGAACGATGACCCAATCCGCACCAGGCTCATCGACCAACAAGATGGGAGGCGCGTACACCAACGGCTTTGATGTCGTTACCGGTGCCTTCAGTTACTCGGGCGCGGCCATCACCGCTCAGCTGTTGGCGGAGGGGCGACGGGTCCGCACGCTCACCGGGCACCCGGATCGCAAGCCGCCCGGTGCGCCAGTCGAAGTGCGGCCACTCGACTTCGACGACCCGATCGGCGTGGTGGAGTCGCTCCGCGGTGCCACGACCCTCTACAACACCTACTGGATCAGGTTCGCCAGGGGCCGCTACGACCACCCAGTCGCGGTGGCGAATTCGAGGACCCTGTTCCACGCGGCCCGCACGGCCGGCGTCGAACGGGTCGTCCACGTCTCGATCACGCACCCGAGCATCACCTCTCCGTATCCGTACTTTCGGGGCAAGGCCGAGGTGGAGCGGGCCCTTGCGGAGACCGGCATCTCCTATTCAGTGCTTCGTCCGGCGATCCTGTTCGGCGGCGACGGTGTGCTGGTGAACAACATCGCGTGGCTACTGCGACGGATGCCGGTCTTCGCCGTCGGCGGCACCGGGCAGTATCGCATCAGAGCGATCCATGTCGACGACTTGGCCCGCTTGGCCGTGGAAGCCGGGCGCGAGCGAGCCAACCATGTGCAAGATGCGGTCGGGCCGGATCGGCCGACCTTTTTCGAGCTAGTCATGCGCATTCGTGCGGCCGTCGGAAGTCGTGCCCGTATCATCCGGGTCCCGGGCGTGGTTGTCCCCCCGCTCTCCGCCTCTGTGGGCGTGTTCCTCCACGATGTCCTGTTGACCCGTGACGAATACCGGGCAATGGCCGAGGGACTTGCCGACACGGACGGTCCGGCGACCGGCACGGTTTCGCTGAACGGCTGGATCGGCGAACACGGGGACTCTCTTGGGCGGACGTATGCGAACGAAATCGATCGACACTTTCGTTGACGGTCCGTTGGGGTTACGCGAACGATCCAGGGCCGGCGTTGCTGTGTAATGGCTTGTCAACCCTTCAACTTCGCTGGACTTTTGAGCGCGAGGCACCAAGGGTGTTGTCGCCGTTGGTTTGAGTCTGGCAGTCGATGCGCTTTGGAGGCTGCTTCTCGCAGGCCGTTGCTCCGCTGACCTACGAAGCTCTTCATCAGCAGAGTGAGCGACTCGGGAGACGTAAGCAGGCGTAGGGAGCCAGTTTCTGTCACCGTGCAGAAGCACAGAGAGGGCATCCCATAATCCCCGAGCAGCAGCGCGCTGCACGCGCCACCTATTTATCATGGAACGGCGTTCCCACGGTCTACAAGGGTTGGCACCTTGCGGCTGAACGAGTCGAAGTAGCCCGCAGTCGCCACCCCGACACCGTCGAGAGAACGATCCAAGATCGGGGCGATGTCACTAGCGCACTGAGCTGACCGGCCGACCATCCATGCGCGCCAACTCGAACACGCACCGCAGCGATTTCGCCAGCGCAGTGATCCAAGGCATCGTCCTGTGGCGCCTCGCTCAGTTC
>JBOGGH010000724.1:0-1730 GCA_050743905.1 Acidimicrobiales bacterium | reverse complement strand
CCCTTCGAGCCCGCGACCCTCGGGCCGCTGACCCTGCGGAACCGGATCCTCAAGGCGGCCACCTTCGAGGGCGCCACCCCCGAGGGCCTCGTCACCGACCGGCTCGTGGACTTCCACCGCCGGGTCGGCGAGGGGGGCGCCGGGATGTCCACCGTGGCCTACCTCGCCGTCTCGCCGGAGGGCCGCACCGACCGCCACTGCGTCCAGCTTCGCGACGAGGCGGTGGACGGCCTCCGGCGGCTCACGGCGGCCATCCACGAGACGGGGGCCGCCGCCGCGGCCCAGCTCGGCCATGCCGGGCCGGTGGCCAACGCCCGCTCCAACCGGGCGCCGGCGCTGGCCCCCTCGGGCGGGCTGACGCCCATGGGGACCCGGATCCAGGCGATCTCCGAGGCCGACATCGACCGGGTGACCGGGGACTTCGCGCGGGGGGCCGCCATGGCCGCCGACGCCGGGTTCGACAGCCTGGAGATCCACCTCGGCCACAACTACCTGCTGAGCGCCTTCCTGAGCCCCAAGCTCAACCGCCGGGCCGACCGGTGGGGCGGCCCGCTCGAGGGTCGCGCCCGCTTCCCCCGCCAGGTGGTGGCGGCGGTCCGAGAGGCGGTGGGCGGCCGCACCGCGGTGACCGCCAAGCTCAACATGGCCGACGGCGTCCCGGGCGGCCTGTGGCTCGACGAGAGCGTCGAGGTGGCCCGGATGCTCGAGGACGACGGCCACCTGGACGCGCTCGAGCTCACCGGCGGCAGCTCGCTGGCCAACCCGATGTACATCTTCCGCGGCGAGGCCCCCAGGCGCGAGTTCGCCGCCACCCTCCCGCCGGCCCTGCGGCTGGGGTTCCGGCTCGTAGGCCGGCGCTTCCTGCCGGACTACCCGTTCGAGGAGGCGTTCTTCCTCCCCTACGCCCGCCAGTTCCGGGCCGCGCTCACCATGCCGCTCGTGCTGCTCGGCGGCATCGACCGCCTGGACACCGTGGAGCGCGCCCTGGCCGAGGGGTTCGACTTCGTGGCCATGGCGCGGGCGCTGCTCCGGGAGCCGGACCTCGTCAACCGCATGCGGGACGGCACGGCCGACGAGGGGCTCTGCGTCCACTGCAACAAGTGCATGCCCACCATCTACCGGGGCACGCACTGCGTCCTGGCGACGTAGCGGGCCCGGGGCCGGCCGTCCTCAGGGCGCCCCGGTCGCCCCGTCGGCAACGCCGGCGACACCGCCGGCACCGGCGGGCACCGACTCGAGCAGCGCCAGCACCTCGTCGCCCCACCGCTCCAGCTTGATCGGCCCCACCCCGGGGCACGCGGCCAGCCCCGCCAGGGTGCGCGGCAGCGCCCGGGCGATGCCCGCCAGCTCGCGGTCGTTGAACACGATGTAGGCCGGCACCTTCTCGGCGGCGGCCACCTCCCTCCGCCACCCCCGCAGGGCCTCCTCGGCCGCCTGCACCGCGGCCTCCGGCGCCGCGGGCGCGGCCAGGACGGCGGTCCGGCCGTCCACCAGGACCCGCGTGCCGAACGGCACCACCAGCCGGGCCGACCCGACCTGCAGCACGGCGCCGTCCGGCCGGAGGTCCACGATCTCGCCGGCCTGCCCGCCCTGCTCCACCACGAGCCCCACCGCCGCCGGGACCCGCGGCTCAGCGGTCCGCCGCCGGTCGCCCGCTCCCCGCCCCCCGGACCGCTCCCCACGGCCGTCCCGCGTCCTGCCACCACCACGCGTGGCGTGCTCGCCCGCGC
>JBOGGH010000723.1:0-1734 GCA_050743905.1 Acidimicrobiales bacterium | reverse complement strand
CCCCGGAGGGTCGCCGGCGGGAGGCGCTCGCCGCGGTGGCCGCCCGCTGGCCGCGCTGCCCGGAGGCGTGGGCGGCGCTGGCCGAGCTGCCGGGGCCGGTGGTGGAGCGCTACGCCTACGCCCGCGTCGGCTACCACCGCGGCCTGGACGCGCTGCGGGCCGCCGGCTGGCGCGGCTCGGGCTTCGTGGCCTGGCGCCACCCGGAGAACCGGGGCTTCCTGCGCTCCCTGGAGGCGCTGCGGGCGGCGGCGGCCGAGATCGGCGAGGACGACGAGGCGGAGCGCTGCGCCCTGTTCCTGCGCCAGCTCGACCCGGAGGGCCCTACGCCGCTGTGACGGTGACCAGGCTGCCCAGGTAGGTGTACTGCCAGATCACGGCGGCCGGCCCGAGGGGGATCTCCACGCAGCCCAGGCTCTGCGGGTAGCCGTACTGGGCCCGCGGCATGTAGTGGATGGCGTCGCCCCCGGTGAAGTACGAGACGTACTGGACCGGGTCGGCGTAGGGGGTGCCTGTGGGGTCCGTGCCGGTCATCACCTGGTTGCGGTAGCGGATGTAGACCGGGTACGTGCCGACTGTGGTGGGCGCGGCGGCGATGCCGGTGTTGGCCGGCGTGGCCTGGACGACCGCCCCTGTGTGCCACACGGTGAGGGTCTCGGGTGTGCCGGTCCCGGCGTGCTCCTGGGCGAGCGAGTAGGTGTAGCCGTTCGGGTTCATGTTGGCCGAGGGGTCGTTCGCCGCGTCCAGCAGCGCGCCGGTCTCCGGGCCCGAGATCCGCCCGTCGGTCGGGAGGCCGTGGACTGCCTCGAACGCCCAGACGGCCCCCTCGAGCACCGTGTTGCCCTGCCCGGGCGACCACAGGGCGGCGAGCTGTGGCGGCGTGTCCGGCCACCGCCAGCGGAAGCCGAGCTGGGGGCTCCAGCTCAACGGGAGGTAGCCCAGGCCGGCCAGCAGCTCCTCCTGGCCGAGGGGCGTGCCCCATGTGGCGGTCTGCCCGAAGGCCACCCAGTAGCCGCCCGGCCGCGCCGCCATGCCCACCGCCGGCGCGGTCAGCGACCCGCCGGTGCCCGAGCCGGCGAACCCGGCGTCGCCGAAGGCGAAGATCCCGCCGTCCGAGGCCACCAGCCAGTACCCGCCGCCTGTGGTGGTGGGGGCCATGGCCGCCACCGGCTGGACCAGCGCCAGGCCCCCGGTGGAGCCGTAGAACTGGGCGCTGCCGAAGGAGAAGATGCCCCCGTCCGCCGCCACCAGCCAGTAGCCGCCGCCGCCCGGGGTCGAAGCCATGCCCACCACGGGCTGGTTCAGGACCATGCCGCCGGTCGAGCCGTAGAACTGGGCCGTGCCGAAGGAGAACACCCCGCCGTCCGAGGCCACCAGCCAGTAGCCGCCCCCGCCGGGCACGGCGGCCACGCCCACCACCGGGGCGTTGAGCGTCATGCCCCCGGTGGAGCCGTAGAACTGGGCGTCCCCGAAGGAGAAGATGCCCCCGTCCCCGGCGGCCAGCCAGTAGCCCCCGCCGTTGCCGGTCGAGGCCATGCCCAGGACCGGGGCGTTCAGGGCCATGGCCGGCAGCGACCCGTGGTCGGTGGCGTCGCCCTCGGCCGTCACCTGCCCGGCGGCGGTGGTCACCCAGTAGCCGTCGCCGTCCGGGGTGGCGGCCATGCCCGCCGTGGGCCCCGGGAGGGCGGTGACGCTGCCGGCGCCGGGGACGCCGGCAGCGGAGCCGAACGCCTGGAC
>JBOGGH010000722.1:0-1735 GCA_050743905.1 Acidimicrobiales bacterium | reverse complement strand
GTGCCAACCGCACCGGGCGCATCTTCACCGGCGACCGCTCGGGCGACTGGCTGTACGCCGCCCTCTGGCGGGCCGGCTACGCCAACCAGCCCACCAGCACCTCGGTGGACGACGGGCTGGTGCTGCGGGGGGCGTGGGTCACGGCGGCGGTGCGCTGCGCCCCGCCGCAGAACGCGCCCACCACCGCCGAGCGTGACGAGTGCCTCCCGTACCTGCGCCGCGAGCTGGACCTCCTCACCGGCTCGCGGGTGCTGGTGGCCCTGGGCGGGTTTGCCTGCGGGGTCCTGGCCGGGGTGCTCGGGCTGCGGCCGCGGCCGCGGTTCGGCCACCTGGCCGAGCACCCGCTGCCGGACGGCCGGACGCTGCTCTGCTCCTACCACCCCAGCCAGCAGAACACGTTCACCGGCACGCTCACCGAGCCCATGTTCGACGCGGTGTTCGCCCGGGCCTGCGAGCTCGGCGCGTGAGCGATCGGGCGGCGGGGTTCAGGCTCAGGCGGTCGCGGCAGGGAGGCGGCCGGGCATGGGGACGGCGGTGGCCGGCCACCGCTTGCGGCTGACCCGGCTGAGCCGGCGCAGCAGCGCCACCGCGCCCGGGTCGTCGTCGGCAGGGCGCACCTCCACCGCGTCGCCGGCCACCATGGCGTGGAACAGCTCACGCCCCCGTTCGGTGCGGACGATGGTGAGGGTCCAGTCGTTGAACGCGCCGATGCCGCCGGTGGAGATGTCCGCGTGCTCGGCGGCGAAGTCCGGGCACGCCTTGCAGCCCTCGCGGGTCCAGGCGTGGGCCTCCTTCAACGGGACCTCGTGGTAGCCGCCGTCGCGGGTCCAGAGCTGGAACACGCCCTTGATGTTCATCTTCACGATGTCCTCCCGGGCCAGCCCGTACCGGGCCTGGAAGAGCTCGGGGAAGATCGCGTCGTCGAAGGTCTTGGAGCAGAGGAGGCCGATGGAGAGGGTGAACCGGCGCGCCACCTTGCCCGCACGCCGGGCCGCCATCACCGGGGGCGCCGACGCCTGGCAGCCCATCCCCACCAGGGCGATGCGCTCGGCGCCGCCCTCGATGGCCTCGGCGTAGGCCATGGGGTTGGCCGAGTAGGTGTAGCGGGAGCCGGCGGTGGCCAGCACCTCCGCCCGGCTCCGGGCCACGGCGGGCGTCGCCTTCCACGAGCTCCCGTCGCCCTCCAGCGCGGACACCAGGGCGGCGTCGATCACGTCGTGCTCGAGCGCCCACACCAGCAGCGCGGAGACGAAGCCCCCGTCCTGGCCGGCCTGGTGGAGCTCGGGGTCGGTGGCCCGGGCCAGCACCATGTCGGTGGCGATGCCGGAGACCTCGTCGTCCGTGCGCTCGCGGCCGAAGAGGTGCTGCTCGATCTCCGGCTCCCACGTGCGGAAGCGCGGGCACGCCCGCGTGCACAGCGTGCAGCCCTTCACGCCGTGGGTGCAGTTGTCCGCGCCGCCCTCCTCGGCCACGTGGAAGGGCCGGTACCGGCCCTCGGTGTCGTCGTAGCCGAGGACGTCGTAGGGGCAGACCACCACGCAGGCCGAGCAGCCGGTGCAGAGGCCCGAGGTGACCACCTCGTCGTAGAGGTGGGCCCAGTGGAGCTTCTCGGGAGGCACGGGGACACCATATCGAGCCGCCGGCCGCGGCACGGGTACGCGCCGCCGTGGCGGGCCGCCGCCGCGCCGGCGTGGAAGGCCGGCGGGCCGCCGCCGGCCGGTGCTCGGCTACCGTC
>JBOGGH010000721.1:0-1735 GCA_050743905.1 Acidimicrobiales bacterium | reverse complement strand
GCCCGGGCCACCGCGGTGTGGGAGGACGCGCTGGCCGCCGGGCCCTGGGCCGGCCCGCCGGTCTGGGTCCACGGCGACCTGCTGCCGGGAAACCTGCTCGTGCGCGACGGCGGGCTGGCCGGGGTGGTGGACTGGAGCGCCACCGGCGTGGGGGACCCGGCGTGCGACGCGATGGCGGCGTGGTGGCTGGCGCCTGCCGAGCGCGCCCACTTCCGCGAGGTCCTCGGCCTGGACCACGCGGCGTGGCGGCGCGGCCGGGGCTGGGCGCTGGAGCAGGCGATCTGGTTCATCCCGTACTACGAGCGGACGCTGCCGTCGGCCGTGGCGGCGGCCCGGGCGCGGCTCGACGCCGTCCTGGAGGAGGGGGCGCCGTAGCCGGCGGGCACGTCGCCGGTCGGAGGCGGCCGGCGTCGCGCGCCAGACTGGGGGGGCGGGACCGACCCGTAGAGGAGGGGCGCGGAGGATGGTGAGGGGAGGGGGTTCCCGGGCGATGACGGAGGCACGCCGGCGGCAGCTCACCCTGGTCGCCATGTGCATCTCGCAGGGGATGATCCTGCTCGACATCACCATCGTGAACATCGCGCTGCCCTCGATCCAGCGCCAGCTCCACATGTCGCCGGACCGGCTGGAGTGGGTCATCAGCGCCTACGCCCTGAGCCTCGCCACGCTCATCCCGCTCGGGGGCACCCTGGGCGACCGCTACGGCCGCAAGCGGGTGTTCCTGCTGGGGATGGTGGTCTTCATGGCGGGCTCGGCCGCCTGCGCCCTCTCGCCCACCGACCTCTCGCTCATCGGCGCCCGGGTGGTCCAGGGGGTGGGGGGCGCGGTGATGTCGGCGCTGACCCTGTCGATCCTCACCGAGACCTTCCCGGCCGAGACCCGGTCCGCCGCCATCGGCACCTGGGCCGCCGCGGCCGGCCTCGGGTTTGGCAGCGGGCCGGTCATCGGCGGCCTGCTGTTGAGCGTCTTCGGGTGGTCGTCCGTGTTCTGGGTCAACGTGCCGCTGGCCGTGGTGGGGCTGCTCCTGGCGGCCAGGGTGGTCAGGGAGTCGCGCGACCCCGTGGCCCGCCGCCTGGACGCGGTCGGCGTGGCCACCAGCGCGGCCGGCCTCTTTGGCGTCACGTACGGGCTGATCGAGTCCTCGGACCTCGGGTGGGGCTCGTGGGGGGTGGTGGTGCCGGTCGCCCTCGGCGGGGCGCTGCTCGTGGCCTTCGCCGTCCACGAGCACCGCACGGCCCATCCCATGCTGCCCCCGCGCCTGCTCCACGCGCCGAGCTTCGTGACCGGCTGCAGCGTGTTCCTGGTGGCCTACGTGGGGCTGGCCGGCGCCATGTTCTACGCCACGCTCCTCTTCCAGGACGTCAAGGGCTGGTCCGCCCTGGAGACCGGCCTGTCGTGGGTGGCCATGAACCTCCCGTTCCTGGTGGTGGCCCAGCTCTCCGGTCGCCTGCACCGCCGCTTCCGGAGTGCCACCGTGGTGGCCGCCGGGTGCGTGGCCGGCGGCGTGGGCATCGTGGTGCTGGGGCTCGCCACCGCCACCACGCCGGTGGTGCTGGCCGAGGCCGGGTACTTCGTCCTGGGCGCCGGGTACGGCGCGCTGGTCCCGGGGGTGGCCAACGTGGCCATGCGGGACGTGCCGGCCGGGGTCTCGGGCGCCGCTTCCGGCATCCTGAACACCTGCCGGCAGGTCGGCACGTCGGTGGGCCTGGCCGTGCTGGGCGCGGTGGGCGTGAGC
>JBOGGH010000720.1:0-1741 GCA_050743905.1 Acidimicrobiales bacterium | reverse complement strand
CCTCGCTGTCACCGACCGCACCGGGGTGGGCCAGGTGGCCTTTCCGGCCGGGTCGGCCGCCGGCACCGTGCTCTTCAAGGCCAGCGACGCCGCCGGGGGCTCCACCGCCTCGACACTGTCGTTCCGGGGCGACAACGAGGTGGTGGGCTCGGTCACCGGCGGCGCCTTCTGCACAACGTCGCCTCCCTACACGCTCTACTACGTGGCCCGGTTCGACCGGCCGTTCGCCTCCTCGGGCACCTGGCAGGGGTCTCAGTCGAGCCCCGGCGCCACCTCGTGCTCCGGCACGTCGCAGGCGGCCTGCGGCGGGTGGGCCACCTTCGACACCCACGGCAAGGCCGCGGTGTCGCTGCAGGTGGCGGTCTCGTACGTGAGCGTGGACGGGGCCCTCGCCAACCTGGCGGCCGAGCATCCCGGGTGGAAGGTGGGGCCGGTGGCCGCACGGGCCACTGCCGCGTGGAACCGCATGCTGGGGAGGATCGCCGTGACCGGCGGGACGGCCACCCGCCGCCGGATCTTCGCCACCGCGCTCTACCACTGCCTCCTCTCGCCCAACCTCCTCAGCGACGACGACGGGCAGTACCCCGGGTTCGAGCACACAGTCCAGACCACAACGGCCCGGCCGCAGTACACGGACTTCTCCGAGTGGGACACGTACCGCACCCAGTTCCCGCTGGTGTCCATGCTCTACCCCTCCACCGCCTCGGACATGGTGCAGTCGCTGCTCGACGACGCCGCCCAGACCGGCTGGCTGCCGCGCTGGCCGGTGGCCGCCGCCGACAGCGGGCAGACCGACGGGGACTCGGCCGACCTCCTGATCGCCGAGGCCTACGCGTTCGGGGCCCGCGGCTTCGACACGCAGGAGGCGCTGGCCGACATGGTGAAGGGCGCCACCCAGCCGCAGACAGGGTTCATCGTGGAGCGCCAGAACCTGGCCACATTCCTCCACCAGGGCTACGTGGTGGGCGACACCGAGGACCACACCTCGTACGGCTACACCCTCGGGACCTCGGTCACCCTCGAGTACGCCCTCGACGACTTCGGCATCTCCCGCCTGGCCACAGCGCTTGGGCAGCCGTCCGTGGCGTCCACACTCCTGGGCCAGGCGCAGCGCTGGCAGGACGTGTTCAACCCGTCCACCGGCTACGTGGCGGCCCGCACCGCCTCGGGGGCCTTCACCCCCGGGCCCGCCTTCCAGCCCACCCACGCCACAAACCAGGGCCAGGTGGGCTTCGAGGAGGGCAACGCCGTCCAGTACACCTGGGCCGTCCCGCAGAACCTGGCGTCGCTCTTCTCCCTCATGGGCGGGAACGCCGCCGCCACTGCCAAGCTGAACAGGTTCTTCACCCAACTGAACGCCAGCCGCTACCAGCCCTACTACTGGGCGGGCAACGAGCCGGACCTGTGGGCCCCGTGGGAGTACGACTTCTCCGGTGCGCCGTGGCGCACGCAGGCGGTGGTCCGCCGGGTCCTCGACAGCCAGTACTCGCTCGGCCCGGCGGGCGAGCCCGGCAACGACGACCTGGGGGCGATCTCGGCCTGGTACGTGTGGGGCGCCATGGGGCTGTACCCGGTGACGCCGGGCACGGCCACCCTCGCCGTGGCCACCCCGTCCTTCGCCACGGTGACCGTCCATATGGGTAACGGCCGCACGCTGCGGGTGGTGACCCACGGCCCGTCGGGCGGCTCGATCCGCTCGGCGACGCTCGGCGTGGGGTCGGCGGCGGCCAAGGGCTGGGAC
>JBOGGH010000719.1:0-1744 GCA_050743905.1 Acidimicrobiales bacterium | reverse complement strand
GGCCCGGCCGGTCGGGGGCCCGCCCGCGCCCTCGGGCGGCCGGGCGTGGACCGGCTCCAGCCAGACCGCGCCGGCCCCGGCGTCCTCCGCCTGCACCAGGCCCCAGGGGCCGTCGTGCTCGAGGCTGGTGCGGGCGAGGGTCGCCACCTCGAGGGCCAGGTCGCCCCGGCGGGGCGCCGTCCATGTGCCCGCGCCGTCGGCCGCCACGAAGGCCACGGACGCGGTCTGCTCCAGGGCCTTGCCGAGCGTGGAGAGCAGCTCGACGAAGTGCTCTTCGATGGCTGAGGGCTCGTAGGGCATCGTGGTGGTGGCCACGGGCACGCAAGCGCGGCCCGGACGCCTCCACGATCGTAGCCCCCACCCCTTGTCGGTAGCGGCCCGCCCACCCGGCGGCGGCCCGGTGGTCAGGCGCCGGCCGGCTGCTCCTCCACCACCAGGACCTGGTCGAGGGGGAGGCGCTGGCTGCGCACGCTGGGCGGCCCCACGTGGCTGAGGCGGAGCACTAGGGCCACCGCGTCGGCCGGCGCCAGCTCCACGGCGGCCCGGAAGCGCCCGGCCAGCGCCCGGAGCTCGTCCGCCCACCGGTCGCCCCCCAGTGTGGCGAAGTCGGCGTCCTGGACGGCGAAGACGAAGACGGGGGAGACGGGCTGCACCCCGAGCCCCGCCTGCTGGGCGGTGACCCAGACGCGCTCCACGGCCGAGCCGCCGTGCACGTAGCCCAGCGGGCTGGCGCTGGGGACCGTCACCACGGCCAGGGCCGAGCTCGAGCGCACGGCGCCGCGGGCGTTCTCCCCGAGGGCGGACCCGGCGTCCCAGTCCTCCAGCAGCTCCATCACGTCGCCCCGGCGGACCACCCGGAGGGCCGCCTCGTCCGACGGGCCCAGCTCCAGGGTGCGGACGTCGATCCCGGTGGAGAGGTCGTCCCCGGGCCAGCGCAGCTCGCCGATCATCTCCCGGTGGAGGCGCTCGGTCAGGAACCGCACCCGCTCGGAGGCGCCGAGGATCTCGGCGCAGGCGGCCATCTGGTCCTCCCCGGTGATCAGCCGCAGGCCCCCGCCCTCGGCGGCGGCGGCGGCCACCAGCCTCCCGGCGACCGCCGGGTCCAGCGGCTCGTGGGTGCCCCGGCGGCGGTTGGCGGCTCGCCGGAGGACGTCCGGGTACATGGCCGCCAGCTCCGGGTCGCCGTCCCGGCCGAGGGTCATGGTGGCCACCGCGTCCGAGTGCGGCCCGCCGGGGAACAGCGCCACCGGGCCCAGGCGCCCGACGGCCGCCGCCGCCGCCCGGGCGTTGAAGAGCGCGGCCCCGATGGCCACCAGGCTCCCGCGCGAGCGGACGTCCATGGCCGA
This sequence comes from Acidimicrobiales bacterium, assembly GCA_050743905.1. Classification (GTDB taxonomy): domain Bacteria; phylum Actinomycetota; class Acidimicrobiia; order Acidimicrobiales; family RAAP-2; genus JBOGGH01. The sequence goes on along the minus strand of JBOGGH010000719.1, from coordinate 398 downwards.
GGTGCGGCCGCGGTCCAGCTCGATCGAGAACCGGTCCCCGCCGGCGGTGAACCGCCACGGCTGGGCGTTCCCGCCCGAGGGGGCCAGGGAGGCGGCGTGGGCCACCACCACCAGCGGGTCGTCCGTGTCCGGGCGGCAGGGCTCCGGCGGCGGATCCGGCCACGCCTCGCGGTAGGCGGGCGGCGGGGCGACAGTGCCCACCAGGACGTCGAGGTCCACCCGGACGCGGCCCGAGGGCAGCGGCTCGCCGAGCCCCAGCCGCCGCACGGCGGCGGCGACCGTGGCGCCCCCCAGCGTCACGTCGCCGGCGAGCTGCGGCCACGTGGAGAGCGTCCTGCCCACCTCGGCCAGGGACGCCGCCCCCCGGGCGGAGGTCTGGGAGGCGTCCACGATGTCCA
>JBOGGH010000718.1:0-1751 GCA_050743905.1 Acidimicrobiales bacterium | reverse complement strand
GCGCCACGGCGCCACCTGCGGCCCCCGGGGCGACGGGCCGGTGCCGTCGGCGGCGTGGCGCCGGGCCGTCCACCAGTCGGTGGCCACCTCGTGGGCTAACAGCGCCACCGCCGCCTCCACCCGGTCGCCGTAGCGCCGGGTGTCCTCGCCCCCGTCCGGGGTGAGCGGCGTGCCGAAGACCACGGTCACCGGCGACCGCCGGAGGCCCCGCCGCCCGCGGGCCTCGGAGCCGGACCCGCCGGCCGGCACGCCTCCCGGGCCCCGGGTCACGTCCGCCTTCCGGGGCAGCACGTGGCGGGTGCCGTGGAGGTGCACCGGCACCACCGGCCGTCCGGTGCGCCGGGAGAGGTAGGCGGCGGAGGCCGGGCTGAACGGCTGGGTCCACCCGTCCGGCGACCGGCCGCCCTCCGGGAAGACGACCAGGCTCCAGCCGTCCTCCAGCAGCTCGGCGGCGGTGTCGATCGAGCGGCGGTTGACCCGGGAGCGCTCGATCGGGACGGCGGCGAGGGAGAACGACCACAGCACGGACTTCCACGTCCGGTCGAAGAAGTAGTCCGAGGCGGCGGCCACCACCGTGCGGTGGCGGAGGGAGGCCGGCAGGGCGGTCAGCAGCAGCGGCGTGTCCAGGTGGCTGGCGTGGTTGGCCGCCAGGATCACCGGCGGCTCGGCCAGGCGGAGGTGCTCCAGCCCCCGCACCGTGGTGGGCGCCACCAGGCGCGCCGCCGGCCGGGTGACGTTGTCCAGCACCATGGCGCGGGCGAGCCGCACCGGGTAGCGGCGGGACCACTCGTGGTCGTAGTCCAGGCCCACCCGGCGCTCGGGGGCCGGCCGGGGCACGCCGCCGGGCCAGGTGGGCGCGGCGAGCGGGAAGCCCGCCCGCCCGAGGCGGGAGAGGAGCTGCCCACGCCGCCCGGCGACGCTCACGTGACGTCCGCCATCAGGATCGGCGGCGCGTGGAGGTGGGTGAGGGTGGGCGAGGGGCCCACGACGTCGCGGGCCAGCTCCAGCGCGTCCTCGAACGTGGTGGCCGGGGAGAAGCCCATGCGGCGCACGGCGGCCGGGTCCCCGCCCACCACCACCACCCGGCCGAGGTGCTGGAGGGCGTGGGCGCACCAGTACCACATGTAGAAGGGGTGGACGCCGTGGTAGGCGTGGCCGGTCCGGTAGAGGTGCACGTACCACGGGTCGGTGGCGAAGGCCTCCTCGTAGGTCTTGGACATCTCCACCGGGTCCGTGGTCTGCGACAGCACCTGCTCAAAGAAGTCGATGTAGCTCGGGTGGTGGACCGGGTGGAACTCCCACGGCGTGGGGTGGTGGAGGATCACGACGCCGCCCTCGCGCACCAGCGGCTTCCCACGGTAGAGGTTGAAGAAGTAGCCGAGCCCGAGGCAGGCCACCAGGACCGGGTTCATGATCGAGCCCACGTTGTACGGGCAGATGTAGGGCAGGCCCATGGTGAGCACGTCGGCCTGGCCCTCCACCGCCACCCCCTGCTGCGCCCAGACGTTGGCGGTGGTGACGGCGTGGACCGCCTCCACCTCGCCGGCCTGCACCGACGTCATGGCGTGCGGGGACCGGATGCCGTGGAAGACCTGGCGGGCGAGGCGCGACGGGGTGCGGGCCAGGGCGGCCGAGGTGGCGGCGTAGGTGGCGCGGTCCCGCAGGCCCCACTCCCACTCGCGCTTCTGGAGGAAGGCGAACTGCGAGGGGAAGGTGTCCGTGTTGAGCGTGGTCTCGATCTGGAACACCTT
>JBOGGH010000717.1:0-1763 GCA_050743905.1 Acidimicrobiales bacterium | reverse complement strand
GCGCGGCGGCGGGCGCGGCGCCCGCCCACCACGCCGGCAGCGGCCCCACCGGTGCGCCGTCGAGCAGCACCTCGGGCACCACCCGGCCGGCGTCCACCGCGATCGGCCAGAAGCGGGCCACCTCCTGGGCGCCGGTGGGGGCCGCGGTGGTGAACGCCCCCGGGTAGGTGGCCAGGCTGGTGCCCACCGCCGCCTGCGAGAACGCCCGGCCCACGGCGACCGGGTCCCCGCCGCGGACCGCCAGGCGCAAGGTGGCCACGCCGCCGCCGGACCGGTCCCCGGAGAGCTCGGCCGACCACTCGTCGAACGCCGCGCCGCCTCCCGGCAGCTCGGCCCGGACCGCCGCCTCGGCCGCCCGGGCCTTGGCCTCCACCTGCGCCCCGGTGAGCACGAAGGTCACGGCGTTCCGCCAGCCGGCGGCCACGTTGGCCGCCACCTTGAGCGCGGGCGGCGGGGGCTCGCCGCGGACCCCCGAGATCCGGACCCGGTCCGGCCCCACCTGGTCCAGCGCCACCGTGTCGAAGCGCGCCACGGCGTCTGGGCTCAGGTACCGCGGCCCCCCGATCTCGTAAAGGAGCTGGGCCGTCACCGTGCCCACCGTCACCGCCCCGCCGGTGCCGGGGTGCTTGGTGACCACGGACGAGCCGTCGGCGGCCACCTCCACCAGGGGGAAGCCCACGTGGTCCAGGCCGGGCACCTCCTCGAAGAACGCGTAGTTGCCCCCGCAGCACTGGGCGCCGCACTCCACCACGTGCCCGGCCACCACGGCGCCGGCCAGCCGGTCGAGGTCGTGGGGCCCCCAGCCGTGGGCCCAGATCGCCGGCCCCACCACCAGCGAGGCGTCCGTGACCCGGCCGGTCACCACCACGTCGGCGCCGGCCGCCAGCGCCGCGGCGATGCCCCACGCGCCGAGGTACGCGTTCACGACGAGCGGCTCGCCGGGCATCGGCGAACCCGTGTCCAGGTGCGGCGCCGCCCACCCCGAGGCACGGTGCGCCCGGAATGCGGAAGCCGCGTCGTCCCCGGTGACCACCGCCACGCGGACCGGCCGCCCGAGCCGTTCCCCGATGGCCGACACCCGCGCCGCGCACGCCGCCGGGTTGAGGCCCCCGGCGTTGGAGACGATCTTGATCCCGCGGGACAGGCAATCGCCCAGCACGTCCTCGAGCTGGGTCACGAACGTCCGCGCGTACCCGGCGTCGGGGTCCTTGAGACGCTGGCGGCCGAGGATACCCATCGTGAGCTCGGCCAGCCAGTCTCCGGTGAGCACGTCGACCGGGCCGCCGTCGACCATCTCCCGCGCGGCCGACAGCCGGTCCCCGTAGAAACCGCTGCAGTTCGCGACGCGCAGCACGTTCATCCCTGTGTCGCAAAACCCATTGTCACCAGCACCTTCTGCGCTTCCACATATTCACCGACGCGGACGTGTACGGTCTTGACCACTCCGTCGGCCGAAGCGATGGTAGGCCACTCCATCTTCATCGCCTCAACGATCACGAGCTGCTGCCCCGCGCGGACACGGTCCCCGGGCGCCACCTTCACCGCCACCACTACGCCCGCCATGTCGGCGACCGGGCCGGACCCCCCTGGTGCCGACGACGCCGAAGGCAGCCGGGGCCTGGGCTGCCACCCGCGCTGCCCGTCCGGGTCGTTGACCCACACCGACCCGTCCGCGTGCACCGCGACCCGGCACGCCCACTCCCGCGCGCCGTCCCGTACCCGCACGCCGTCCTCGCCCAGATCGCGCAGCCGCAGCTCGTGCC
>JBOGGH010000716.1:0-1765 GCA_050743905.1 Acidimicrobiales bacterium | reverse complement strand
GCTCACGCCCCGGATCCCCCCGGCGCGTCCTCCCCCGAGCGGCCGCCGTGGCCGGTCTCGGGCACGCCGCCCTCGGCCGCCTTGGCCACGAGGCGCTCGTGCCCGGCCTCGTCCACGTCCGTGGCCTCGTCCACCAGCAGCACCGGGATCCCGTCACGCACGGCATAGGCCTTGCGGAGCCGGGGGTTGTAGAGGAGATCCTCGTCCTCGAACCAGAGCAGCGGGCCCTTGTCCACCGGGCAGGCCAGTACCTCGATCAGCAACGCGTCCAGGGGCATCGTCGTCCTCCCTCGTTCGTGCGTCCCGCCCTAGCGGGCCGGTGCGAGTCGTGCCACCAGGTCCAGCACGTCGTCCACGTGCCGCCCGCACGCCTCGGCGGTGCGGGCCTCCACGTTGAGGCGGAGCAGCGGCTCGGTGTTGGACGGGCGCAGGTTGTACCACCAGTCGCCGTGGTCCACGGTCAGGCCGTCCAGGCGGTCCACCGCGTGCCCGGCCGCCGCCTCGTGCTCGGCCACCCGCTCGGTCACCGCGGGCGGGTCGGGCACCTCGGTGTTGACCTCCCCCGAGTCGGCGTAGCGGCGGTAGGGCTCGAGGAGCTGCGAGAGCGGCACCCCGCCGCGGCTCATCAGCTCCAGCACCACCAGGGCGGTGATGATGCCCGAGTCCGCCCGGTAGTTGTCGCGGAAGTAGTAGTGGCCGGAGTGCTCGCCGCCGAAGACAGCGCCGGTCTCCGCCATGACCTCCTTGATGAAGGAGTGCCCCACGCGGGTGCGCACGCCCACGCCGCCGTGCTCGGCCACGACCTCGGGCACCACGTGGGAGCAGATGAGGTTGTAGAGCACGGTGGAGCCCGGGTGCTTCTCCAACATGGCCACGGCCACCAGGGCCGTGGTCAGCGAGCCGGACACCGGCTCGGCCCGCTCGTCCACCAGGAAGACGCGGTCGGCGTCGCCGTCGAAGGCCAAGCCCACGTCGGCGCCCGAGGCCAGGACCGCCGCCTTCAGATCGGCCAGGTTCTCCGGCTGGATGGGGTCGGCCGGGTGGTTGGGGAAGGTGCCGTCCAGCTCGGGGTAGAGCATCTCCACGTCGAACGGCAGGCCCTCCATCACCAGGGGCACCACCAGGCCGCCCATGCCGTTGGCGGTGTCGGCCACGACCTTGAGCGGCCGGAGGGCGCCGCGGTCCACGAACGAGCGCACGTGCTCCGCGTAGTCGTCCAGGAGGTCCATGTGCTCCAGCGGCGCCAGGCCGCCCGCCGGCACGGGCGGCGGCGGCTCGGCGAGGAGCGCCTCGGTGGTGGCCTGGATCTCGGCCAGGCCGGTGTCCCGCCCGATGGGCCGCGCCCCGGCCAGGCAGAGCTTGATCCCGTTGTAGGCGGCCGGGTTGTGCGAGGCCGTGAACATGGCGCCCGGGGCGTCCAGCCGGCCCGAGGCGAAGTACAGGAAGTCCGTGGACGCCATCCCCAGATCCACCACCGTGGTCCCCTCGGCCCGCACGCCCTCGGCGAAGGCCGCCGACAGCTCCACCCCCGACGGGCGCATGTCCCGGACCACGAGGATCCTGGGGGCCTTGGTGAAGCGGGCGGTGGCGGCGCCGGCGGCCCGGCAGAGGTCGGCGTCCAACTGGTCCGGCACGGTGCCCCGGACGTCGTAGGCCTTGAACACGTCGCCGGGAGCGCCCATGGGTGGGCCAGCCTAGACGCGGCCCCGGCGGCCCCGGTCCCCTCCGGCGGCGCCCCGCGGCGTTCTCCCGGACGGGGCCGGCC
>JBOGGH010000715.1:0-1767 GCA_050743905.1 Acidimicrobiales bacterium | reverse complement strand
GGGCCCGCCGGGCGGCGCCGTGGCCCCCCCGTGCACCGCCCCGCGCTCGGTCACCACCACGCAGCCGACCCACGGGTTGGGCGCCGTGGTGCCGCGCACCTCCCCGGCGAGGTCGGCGGCACGGTCCATGTGGGCGGCGTGGTCCACTCGGGCTCCCTTCACCGGGCCGATACTAGAACGTGTTCCAGTTCTGGGCCGACCGGCGGATCGCCTCCACCGCCTCCCAGGGCCGGTCGTGCCCGAACACCGCCGACCCGGCCACGAACACGTCGGCGCCGGCGGCGGCGGCCCGGGGCGCCGTGGCCTCGTCGATCCCGCCGTCCACCTCCACGTCCACCCGGTCCCCCAGGCCGCGCCCGTCGAGCGCCCGGCGGACCTGCACCACCTTGGGCAGCACCTCCTCCATGAAGGCCTGGCCGCCGAACCCCGGGAACACCGTCATGCACAGCACCAGGTCCACCCGGTCCAGGTGCGGCTCCAGCGCCTCGAACGGCGTGTCCGGGTTGGCGGCCAGCCCGGCCCGCAGGCCCAGGGCGCGAACCTGGTCCAGCAGCTCGCCGGTCCGGCCCACCTCCACGTGGACGGTGCAGCCGTCGGCCCCGGCGTCCCGGAAGGCCTCCAGGTACCGGCCCGGGTCGGTCATCATCAGGTGGCAGTCGAAGTACAGCCCCGTGTGCTTCCGGAGCGACGCCACCACCGGCGGCCCGATGGTGAGGTTGGGGACGAAGTGGCCGTCCATCACGTCCACGTGGAGCCAGTCGGCGACGGTGGCCACCTCGCCCACGGCCTCGGCCAGACCGCCGAAGTCCGCCGACAGCAGCGACGGCGCCACCTTCACACCCATGGGCCGGAGCTTACGGGAAGCGTGCGCGGCAGAGGATCCTGGGAAAGGCGTAGAAGTACGGCCGGTGGTCGCCGAGCGCTTCGAGGAGCCGCTGACGGTAGCGGTCCACGAACGCGTCGTAGTCCCCGGGGTCCATCGCCTCCCGGTAGGCGGTGAGCAGGGTCCCGGACACCCACGCCACCACCTCCGTGGTGGACGCAAGCTGGTGGCCGTAGACCTGGAGGCGCACGTGCTGCTCCACGGCGCCCAGCCCGTCGAGCAGTTCGGCGTAGCGCTCGGGGGCGAGCACGGCCCCGCCGCGGTCCGGCGGCGGCCGGTGGCCGAGCTGGCGGGCCACTTCGCGGGCGAGCCGGTGCGAGGGGTGGTCGAAGTTGGCCGGCACCTGGAAGGCGAGCTGCCCCCCGGGCCGGAGCTGCCGCCGCAGCCGGGCCAGCAGCGCCGGGTGGTGGTCCACCCACTGGAACGAGGCGTTGGCGAGCACCAGGTCGGCGGGCGGCCCGTCCCATGCGGCCAGGTCGCCCTCCGCGAAGGCCAGGCCGGGGACGTCCCGCGGGGCGCGGGCCAGCATTGCCGCGGAGGAGTCCACGCCGGTGGTGCGGGCGGCGCCCACGGCGCGGTGCAGCTCGGCGGTGAGCCGGCCCGTCCCGCACCCCAGGTCGACCGCCGTGCCGCCGGGCACCGGCGTGCACAGCACCACCAGGTCGTCGAACGGCTGGCGGCGCTCCGCCTCGAACCGCTCGTACCGGCCGGGGTCCCAGCTCACGCGCCCAGCCGCTCCCCCGGCGCCGGGCGGGCCCCCCGGAGCCAGTCCGCCGCCGCCACCGGCGACCTGCCCTCCGGCTGCACCTCGACCAGCCGGAGCCGCCCCTCGCCGGTGGCCACCGCGTCGCCGTCGAGGGTGCCGGGCTCGGCCGGCGGGGCGC
>JBOGGH010000714.1:0-1776 GCA_050743905.1 Acidimicrobiales bacterium | reverse complement strand
GCCTAGGGAAGCGCCTGGAGCACCTCGCCGCGCAGCCCGCGGGCCCGATCGACCATGTCGGCGAGGGTGAACGAGTCGAGGTGGTGACGCATCGTCTGGCCGACCTCGGCCCAGACGGCGAGCAGGACGCACTGGCCCTCGTGGTCGCAGGCGCCGTCGGCGTGCGGCTCGCCGAAGTCGCCGGCCACGATGGGACCGTCGACGGCGGACACCACCTGGGCGAGGGTGATCTCCTCCGGCCCCCGGGCCAGCACGTACCCCCCGCCCACCCCGCGCTTGGACCGCACGAGGCCGGCGCCCTTCAGCGCCAGGAGGATCTGCTCGAGGTAGGGCTGCGGGAGGCCGGTGCGCTCGGCGATGTCGCGGACCGACGTGGGTGTGGTCTGCGCTCCGTGCAGGGCGAGCGACAGCAGGGCACGGGAGGCGTAGTCGCCGCGGGTGGACACCTTCACGCAGCTCGATGCTACCGCCGTCCCCCCGCTCCCGTCCCTCCGGACCTGCGCGATCGCTGCAGGGGGCCGTACGCTCTGGCGTGCCCACCGCCCCGGAGCCCGCCCCCCTCGCGCCGGTGGTCCCGGACTTCGCGGGGCCCTGCCTGGCCAACCTGGTCCCGGCGCTGCTGGCCGACGACGGCGACGAGCCCCCGGCGTGGCTACCGAACCCCGCCACGCACGCCCGCCAGGTGGTGCTCCTCGTGCTGGACGGCCTCGGGTGGGAGCAGCTCGGGACCCGGGCCGCGCTGGCGCCGGCCCTCGCCTCGGGGACCGGGGGGCCGATCACCTCGGTGGCGCCCAGCACCACGGCCGCCGCGCTCACCAGCCTGGCCACCGGCCTGCCGCCGGCGGTCCACGGGATGGTGGGCTACCGGGTCAGGGTTCGCGGCGAGGTGCTCAACGTGCTGCGCTGGCAGCTCGCCGGGGCGGACGCACGGCGCTCGGTGCCACCCTCGACGTTCCAGCCGCACCCGGCGTTCCCCCGGCGCGGCGGCGCCCCGGTCCCCGTGGTGACCCGCGTGGACTACGGGGCCACCGGCTTCACGGCGGCGCACCTGGGGGACAGCACGCTGCGGGGCTGGCACACCTCGGCCGAGCTGGTGCCCGAGGTCCGCTCCCTGCTCGCCGCCGGCGAGCCGTTCGTCTACGCGTACTACGACGGCATCGACCGGGTGGCCCACGCCCGCGGCCTGGACGGGCACTACGACGCCGAACTGCGGGCCGCCGACCGGATCGTGGCCGACCTGCTCGGGGCGTTGCCGCCCGGCGCCGCCCTGGTGGTGACGGCCGACCACGGCCAGGTGGAGGTGGGCCCCTCGGTGGAGGTGCTCGGCCCGGACGTGATGGACGGGGTGGAGCTGCTGACCGGCGAGGGGCGGTTCCGCTGGCTGCACGCGCGCCGCGGCGCCGCGGACGACGTGGCCGCCGCCGCCACGGCCCGGTTCCGCGACGTGGCGTGGGTCATGACCCTGGCCGAGGTGGTGGACGAGGGGTGGCTCGGCGGCGAGCCGGTGCCGGAGGTGGCCGACCGCCTGGGCGACGTGGCGCTGGTGCCGTTCACCGCCACCTCGTTCCTCGACCCGGCGGACACCGGCGAGCAGCGCCTGGTGGGCCGGCACGGCTCGCTGACCTCGGCCGAGATGCTGGTCCCGCTGCTCTCGTGGCCGCCGGGGGAGTGAGCGCCCCCGGTCTGGCATCATCGACGGGTGCCCGACGACGACCCGGTCTCCCCTGACGAGGTGCTGCCCGCCACGGCCCGCGGGCCCGACGGGCCCGCCGGGCC
>JBOGGH010000713.1:0-1780 GCA_050743905.1 Acidimicrobiales bacterium | reverse complement strand
CCGCGGACCCTACCGGCGCGCCGCCGGGGGCCGAACGGCGGGTGGCGGGTGGCGGGTGGCGGCCCCCCTCCCCCGGGCGGGCCCGGGACCGGCACGGTACGTTCTCCCCATGACTACGAGGGGGGCACGTGCCGGACGCGCCGCGGCGACGGTCCTGGTGCCGGCGGCGGTCACCCTGGCGGCGCTGGCGACCGGGGTCGTGCCGGCGTGGGCGGGGGCCGGCCCCGGGACGGGGAAGCCCGCCCGCCACGCCGTGGGGGAGCTGACCGAGACGTACGTGGACACCCACCGCGCCACCCCGGCGTGGGGCCAGAGCCCGCGAACCGCCTCCCGGACGCTGGTGACCACCGTCCTCTACCCGGCGGCGGGGACGCCGACCGGAGCGTCCGGCGGCACACCGGTGGCCGGTGCCGCCCCGGACCGGCGGACAGGGCCGTACCCGCTCGTCGTGTTCGGCCACGGCCTGGGCTCCACACCAGAGGCCTACCTGCCGCTGCTCCAGGGCTGGGCGAGCGCGGGGTTCGTGGTGGCCGCACCGCGGTTCCCGCTCTCCAGCAGCGAGACCCCCGGCGGTCCCGACGCCGCCGACGTCGTGCACCAGCCGGGCGACATGAGCTACGTGATCGGCGCCGTGCTCCGCGCCTCCGCCGCCGCGACCGGGCCGCTCTCGGGCCTCGTGGACCCCCACGAGATCGGCGCCGCCGGCCACTCGAACGGCGCCATCACCACGCTCGGCCTCGTGGCCGACACCTGCTGCCGGGATCCCCGGGTGAAGGCGGCGGTGGTGATGGCCGGCACCACCGAGGGGATGCCGGGCGGGCACTACGACCTGGCGGGGGCGCCGCCCACGCTCCTGGTCCACGACACCACAGACCCGATCGTCCCCTACCGCAGCGCCGTGGTCGTGTACAACGCGCTCCGCGGCCCCAAGGGCCTCCTGACCCTGCGCGGCAGCACCAGCCCCGCCCTCGCCGGGACAGCGGCCCACATGGCGGCCTCGGGCGTGGTGGGACCGACCTCGTCCATCGTCGTGAGGACGACGACGGCCTTCTTCGACGCCTACCTCCGGGGCGACCGGGCAGCACGGCAGCGCATCGTCGCCGACGGGACCACGCCGTTCACCACGATCCACGCCGATCTGACGCCGGGCGGTGGGGCCCGGCTCCCCGTGCCCCCGGCCCCGGTGGTGCACCTGAAGGCCACGGCCAGCCCGAGCACGGGCCTGGTGGACGGCCAGACGGTGACCGTGCGCTGGCACGGCTACACAGCCGGCAAGGTGGTCAACGTGCTGGAGTGCTCGCGGATCGACCTCGCCACGGCGAGCTCGGCGGGCTGCGACTTCTCGAACGCCGACATCCTCCACCCCGATCCCACCGGCAGCGGCTCCCTCCAGATGCAGGTGGTCAGCGGGGCGGTCGGCGACGGCACCTGCAACGCCACCCACACGGGCTGCTCGATCGTGGTGAACAACGCCAGCTCCACCGACCCGTCGGAGACGGTGAAGGTCCCCATCACCTTCGCCACATGACCGCGGCGGCGTCCGCCGCCGATCCTTTCCTCCGCCGCGCCGACTTCTGCACCTTCCCGTTGCTTCCGGCCGCTCTGCTCGGATCGAGCCCTCAGGCCACCTGCACGGCGTCCTTGAGCCGGGCCGGGACGTCCTCGGGAAACGCTACGACGAGGTGCCGACCGAGGGCGTTGGCGACTCGGGCCAGGGTGTCGATGCGGTTGCGGGCTCCTCCCCCTTCCTCGAGGCGGGAGATGACCGACTGCGTCGTAC
>JBOGGH010000712.1:0-1781 GCA_050743905.1 Acidimicrobiales bacterium | reverse complement strand
GCCGGCTGGCCCGCCTCGCCGCCCCGGGCCGGCGCATCGCCCCGGGGGCGGAGCGCCATGAGGGCGTTGGCCGGCTGGATGTTCTCGTCCACCCACTTGAGCACGTCGGCCAGCGAGCTGCGCAGGCGGTTGCGCTCCGACTCCAGGTGGCGCGCCATGTTCTCCACGTCGGACGCGAGCTGCCCGCGCATCCCCTCCAGCCGGGTGACCTCCTCGCGCAGGCGGCGCTCGGACTCGTTGCTCATGAGGCGCGCCTGCTCCTCGGCCTGGGCCAGCGCGGCGCGGGCACGGGCCTCGGCCTGCGCCACGATGTCCGACGCCTCGGCCTCGCTCTCCCGCTTGGCCTGGTCCACGAACTTCTGGGCGAGCACCAGCGTCCGCTGGAGCGTGTCGTCGGCCACGCCCGGCTCCGGCGCGGCCACGGGCTCCGGCGCGGGCGCCTCGCGCCGCTCGGCCTCCAACTGGGCGATCCGCTCCGAGGCCTGGCGCACGCGCTCGTTGGCCTGGCGCAACTGCTCCTGGACGGCCTCGGCCTCGACCGCGGCCTTCTCCAGGTACTCGTCCACCTCGTCGACGTTGTACCCCTTCAGCCCGAGCCGGAACTCGACCGTCCGCAGGGTCTCGAGGATGGACTGGGGCGGTTGGGGGCTGTCCATGGGGGCCGAGTCTACCGCCCGGCCTCCCGGCGTCGACCCGGGTGCGCCGCCGTACGACCCGGCGCCGGCGGCCTCGGCGCCCCGCTCAGCCCCGCAGCAGCGGGACCACGATGACCTGGGCCACGATCACCACCACCAGGATCGACAGGTCGATGGCCATCCCGCCCACCCCCACCGGCGGCAGGATCCTGCGGATGGGCCGGAGGACCGGCTCGGTGACGGCGTCGAGCGTGCGTACCAGCGAGGCGAAGGCGGTGCCGGGCCGGGCCGGGAACCAGCTCAACAGGGCGCGGGCGATCAGCACCACGATGTAGACCTCGATGAGGTACGCCAGGACGTCGAAGATCACGTCCGCGTCAGGAGCGCCCGAACCCGCGCTCCTGCAGCCGCTGGCGCTCCTCCTCGGAGACCTTCACGTTGGTGGGGGTGAGGAGGAAGACCTGGTCGGCCACCTTCTCCATCTCCCCGCTCAGCGCGTAGGTGACGCCGCTGCAGAAGTCGATCATGCGCCGCTGCAGGTCGCGGTCGGCCACCTGCAGGTTCACGATGACCGGCCGGTTGGCCTTCAGGCAGTCGGCGATCTCCTTGGCGTCGCCGAACCGCGTCGGCGCCACCACCTGGACCTTGGTGGCGTCGCCGGGGCTCATGGGCCTGATGGTGGGCGGCGAGGCCGAGGGCCGCGCCGTCATCGTGGGCTCGGGCGCCCCCTCGCGGGGCAGGGTGCGGATGCGCCCCACCGGGGCCGGTGCCTGCCGTGGCTCGGGCTCGTCCGGCTCGTGGGCACGGCTCTCCACCCGGGTGGGCATCGGGGCGAACCCCCGGGGGCTGCGGTCCTCGTAGTCGTCGTACTCGTCGTACTCGTCGTCGAGCAGTCCGAGGTAGACCATCGTCTTCTTCAGGAATGAGGTCGCCATCGCATGCCTTCCGGGGCACAGCGTAGTGCCTCCACTGCGGGGGCCGCGGACCCCCCCGCCACCGTCCCGTCACGGTCACGTCACGCCGTCCGGCGGTCGCGCGCGGGCCCGGCCGGGCTACGCGGCGGCGCCGGTCCGGGGCGACGGCCCGCCCGGTCGCGGCAGCCGGTCCCCGAAGAGCGCCAGGCCCACCCGCACCATCGTGGAGCCC
>JBOGGH010000711.1:0-1782 GCA_050743905.1 Acidimicrobiales bacterium | reverse complement strand
CACCGGGCGCTGGCCATGGCCGGCGGGTGCGTGATCCTCTCGCGCGGCGCCGTGAGCTGGCAGGGGCCCGCCGGCGACGCGGGACCCGAGGTGCTCGACCGCTACCTGGGCGTGGCCGCCCCCGCCTGACGCCGGCCGGCCGGTGCCTGGCCTCAGCCGACGGCGCCCGGCTCCCCGGGGGAACGCGCCATGCGGAACGCCTTGAAGTCGTCGGCGCGCACGTCCTCGATCACCGAGAAGAGCTTCAGCCGCCCGGCCGAGTTCAGCAGGTACCGGCGTGGCTTGCCCGGGATGTTGGACCCGAAGTAGTAGCTGCTCTCGCCGAACGACGGGGCCCTGGTGGCCCAGCGGTCGACCATGCCCGTCCACTCCGCCTCCGAGGCCAGGTCCACCTCGATGGTGTCGTAGCCGTGGTGGCGGGCGTAGGCGAGGGTCTCCGTGACGAAGTCCACCTGGTCCCCGTTGTACCGCGGGTTGTTGCCGGCGGCGGCGTGGGGCCCGCCGGGAAAGAAGAGGTTGGGGAACCCCGACGTCTGGACGCCGAGGAAGGTGCGGGGGCCCTCTGCCCAGTGCCGCTCCAGCGGCACGCCCCCGCGGCCACGGATGCCCATGCGGGCCAGGGCGCCGGTGCCGAAGTCGAACCCGGTGGCCCAGACGATCACGTCGTGCTCCCGGAGGCCGGTGGGCGTCTCGATCCCGGTCGCGGTGATGCGGGCCATCGGTGTCCGCACCAGGTCCACCAGCGAGACGTGCGGCCGGTTGAACGCCTCGTAGTAGCCGTGCACGAACGGCGGCCGCTTCTCGCCGTAGCGGTGGCCCCGGGGGACGAGCAGCTCGGCGGTGGCCGGGTCGTGGACGATCCCGCGGATCCTGTCCGCCAGGAACTCGCACCACGCCTCGTTGGCGGCCTCGTTGAACAGGAGGTCCGAGTAGTTACTGACCAGCTTGGCGAAGCCGGGGCTGCGCCACATCCGCTCGTAGAACGCCTGCCGCTCGTCCGGCAGGTCGTCGAAGGTGGCCCGGTCGTGTGGCTCGTGGAGGAAGCCGGCGGCCGATGTGTCCAGGATCCGGCGTATCCGCTCGAAGTCGGCGCGGAGGCGGGCCTGCTCCTCGGCGTCGATGGGCGCGTTGTTGAGCGGGGTGCACCAGTTGGCGCTGCGCTGGTACACGGTGAGGGACGCCACCTCGTCGGCGACGGCCGGGACGATCTGCACCCCGCTGGAGCCGGTGCCCACCACGGCCACCCGCCTGCCGGCCACCTCCACCCCCGCCGCCGGCCACAGCCCGGTGTGGTGCGCCTCGCCCCGGAAGTCCTCGCGACCCGGCACGTCCGGCAGGTAGGGCACCGACAGCACGCCGGTGGCGGCCACCAGGAAGCGGGCCCGGACGTGGGTCCCGTCGGCGGCGCGCACGTCCCAGGTGCCCGTGGCGTCCTGGAACCTGGCCGAGGTGACCCGGGCGCCGAGGGTGACGTGCCGGCGCAGGTCGAACCGGTCCACCACGTGGTTGAGGTACCGTTCGACCTCCGGCTGGCCGGCGAACCGCTCGGTCCAGGCCCAGTCGCAGAAGAGCTCCTCGGAGAAGAGGTAGCCGTAGGTGTAGCTCTCGGAGTCGAACCGCGCGCCGGGATAGCGGTTCCAGTACCAGGTGCCCCCCACCCCGTCGCCGGCCTCCAGCAGGTGCGCCGAGAAGCCGACCTCCAGGGCGCGGTAGAGCTGGTAGATGCCGGTCACGCCGGCCCCCACCACCAGCACGTCCACCGCCTCCGGCACGCCCGAGGGG
>JBOGGH010000710.1:0-1789 GCA_050743905.1 Acidimicrobiales bacterium | reverse complement strand
GTCCCCGGGCGTGCCGGCGCCCGCCCCGCCCCGGTCCTCCGCCCCGCCCCGGTCCTCCCCGCCGGGTGCCGGGCCGCCCACCCCCGACATGCCGAAGATCCGGTCGGCGCGCTCGTCCGTCAGGCGGGTGAGGGGCAGGTCCACGCCGAGCGACGCACCCAGCGCCGCCGCGGCCCGCAGGTCCTTGTGGGCGAGCCGTGCGGCCGCGCCCATGGGCCCCACGAGCCCGGCGTCGGCGGGGTCCTCCGGGCGGAGGGGTCGCGCCGTCTCGCGGAACATGAGGGTGGCCGCTCCGCCGATCCGCTTGTCGCTCTCCCGGATCGCCTGGGCGAGGAGCGGGAGGCGGATGCCGGCCGCCTCGGCCAGGACCTGCGCCTCGTAGGCCGCCAGCCAGGATCCGTACTGCACCACGTTGCGGGCGAGCTTGGCCGAGAGGCCGGCGCCCACCGGGCCCATGTGCAGGACGAGCGAGCCCAGGACGTCGAGCACCGGGCGGATCCGCCCGAACGCCTCCTCGCTGCCGCCCACCATGCACACCAGCTCGCCGGCCGCCGCCGCCGACGGGCCGCCGCTCACCCCGCAGTCCACCACCCCGACGCCGTGGGGCTCGGCCTCGGCGGCCAGCCCGGCCACCGTGGTGGTGGCCACCGTGCTCAGCACCACCACCGTCCGTCCCGGGATCCCGGCCGCCAGCACCCCGTCGGGGCCCGCCACCACGTCCCGGACCTGCGCGTCGTCCACCACGGCCACCAGGAGGACCTCGGCGGAGGCGGCCGCCTCCCGGGGCGTCCCGGCCACCGCGGCCCCGGACCGGAAGGGCTCGGTGGCCTGGGGCCGGACGTCGCAGACCACGAGGTCCACCCCGGCACCGAGCAGGGTGCCCGCCACGCCGCTACCGATGTCCCCCAGGCCGATCACGGCCGTGGGCGGGGCCGGCGGGCCGGCCGCCGGCGCGTCCGTGGGCGGCGCCGCGGTAGATCTGGACACGAGTCCAGACTATAGTCTGGACATATGACCGACCGCAACGACGGCCTGGCGGACTACAGCGGCCCCTTCGACCCGGGCTTCCACTACGAGGACCTCTCCCGCCAGGCGCTGGTCCGCCTGGTGCGCGAGTACGCGCTGACCGTCCACCTCCTGGACCGCTCCATGTGCGCGGCCATCGGCATGCGGCACGGCATGGAGGAGATGGAGGCGCTGGCCATCGAGGAGTGGCGCGGGGCCAGCCCCGTCTACGGCGAACGGCTGCGGCTGGTGATGGGGGTGGAGGGGGACGGGGTCTCCGCCATCTTCAAGGTGCTCCAGCTCGACCCCGGGTTCCCCCACCACTACCTGGACGTCCGCTACGAGCTGGTGGACGAGCGGCACGGGTACTTCGAGCTCGCCTCGTGCGGCGCCCTGCTGGACGCCGAGCCGTGGGGGGACCGCATGGTCACCGGCATGTGCCACCACATCGAGGACGGCACGTTCGACGTCTCCGCCCAGGCGGTCAACCCGAAGGCGCGGGTCCGCCACGTCCACCGGCCGCCGCGTGCCCCGGCGGACCGGGTGCCCCACTGCCGGTGGGAGGTGGTGATCGACGACGACACCGAGACGCTCCCCGAGGCCGAGATCACGGCGATCACCCGCGGCACCACGGCGGCCACGTTCCGCTTCCCGCCGATGAAGGACGGGACGCCCCACGTCCCCGAGCGCCCCGCCGCCGGCGGGAGCGGCGTGGCGTGACCGGCAGCGGCGCGTCGGCGGTGCCGGTGGAGGCGCCCCGGCGGCACCTCACCGAGCGCCAGGC
>JBOGGH010000709.1:0-1789 GCA_050743905.1 Acidimicrobiales bacterium | reverse complement strand
CGCCGGCACCCCGGCGCGGCGCCGTGGCGGCCCGCCCGCAGGCCGAGCTCCGGTCCGCCTTCTACCTCAGCCTCGACGTGGCCGACCAGCCGGGCGTGCTGGCCGCGGTGGCCACCGTCTTCGGCGACCACGGCGTCTCGATCCGGGCCATGGAGCAGGTGGGCCTGGGCACAGAGGCGCGCCTCATCTTCCTCACCCACACGGCGCGGGAGGGCGACGTGCAGGCCACCATCGCCGACCTCCACCGGCTGGGGGCGGTCGACCGGGTGGGCGGGGTCCTCCGGGTCATCGCCGACGACGGGGCCTGACGGTGGCCGCCGGCTGGCGCGGGGTGGTGGAGGAGTACCGGGACCTGCTCCCCGTGGGGCCGGCCACGCCGGTCGTCACCCTGCTGGAGGGGGGGACGCCGCTCGTCCCCGCGCCCCGGTTGTCCGAGCGGGTGGGCGGCCGGGTCTGGCTGAAGGTGGAGGGCGCCAACCCCACCGGCTCGTTCAAGGACCGGGGCATGACCATGGCCATCTCCAAGGCGGCGGAGGAGGGGGCCAAGGCGGTGGTCTGCGCCTCCACCGGCAACACGTCCGCCTCGGCCGCCGCCTACGCCGCACGGGCCGGCCTCACCTGCGCCGTGCTCATCCCCGAGGGGCACATCGCCCTGGGCAAGCTGGCCCAGGCGCTCGTCCACGGCGCCCGGGTGCTGCAGGTGCGGGGGAACTTCGACCAGGCGCTGGCCATCGTCCGCGAGCTGCCCGACCGGGCGCCGGTGACCGTGGTGAACTCGGTCAACCCCCACCGGATCGAGGGCCAGAAGACGGGGGCGTTCGAGATCGTCGACGTGCTGGGGGACGCGCCGGACGTGCACTGCATCCCGGTGGGCAACGCCGGCAACATCACCGCCTACTGGCGCGGCTACCTCGAGTACAAGGCGGCGGGCCGGTCCACCAGGCTCCCCCGGATGCTCGGCTTCCAGGCCGCCGGCGCGGCGCCCATCGTCCTCGGCCACCCGGTCGAGCACCCCGAGACGGTGGCCACGGCCATCCGGATCGGGAACCCGGCGAGCTGGTACGCGGCCACCGCCGCCGCCTCGGAGTCCGGCGGGGCGATCGACGCCGTCACGGACGAGGAGATCCTCGCCGCCTTCCGGTTCCTGGCCGAGCAGGAGTCGGTCTTCTGCGAGGCCGCCTCGGCCGCCTCCGTGGCCGGGCTCCTGAAGGCGGGCCTGCCGGACGGCGCCACCGCGGTGTGCGTGCTCACCGGCCACGGCCTGAAAGACCCGGACCTGGCCATCAGCCAGATCTCGGTGCCCAAGGTGGTGGACCCGGACCTCGACGCCATTTTGGCCGAGCTGTCCGTCTGATCTCGCCCGGATCCCCGGACGCCCAGCCGGGATCTCAGCCTGTGAGCACGATCGTGGTCCCGGTGAGCGGTCCCATGACGGCGTTGGCCGAGGCGAGCGCGGCGATGGCTGTGTCCGTGTCGCCGTTCCCGTCGTCAACGTGTGTCCCCGATCCCCCGGTGAAGGCCGCCTGGTAGGCCTGGTACGCCTGGACCAGGTCGCCCAGTGCCGCCTGCCAGGGGCCGTTGACGGCCGGGTCGGGCGCGGCGGGGTCGGCCTGGAGCTGCTGGAGCGCGGCGAGGGCGGAGCCGGCGTCCCGTGTGGCCTGTGGGAACGCCGCGTCCTTCATGTCGGCCTTGACCGCCGCGGCGTCGGCTGTGAGGCGGGACCAGTGGGGCTGGACCTGGGACCACCAGGTGGCGAGGCCCTGGGCGGTCGGTGTGGACGCCGCCGTTC
>JBOGGH010000708.1:0-1800 GCA_050743905.1 Acidimicrobiales bacterium | reverse complement strand
GGACCTGGGTGCCGCCGCGGCGTTCGGGGTGGCCCACGGCACCGCGTACCACGCGCTGCGCACGGTGGCGCGCGTCAGGCCGGGCGACTGGGTGGTGGTGCTCGGCGCGGCCGGCGGCGTGGGGCTGGCGGCGGTGGAGCTGGCCACCCACCTCGGCGCGAGGGTGCTGGCCGTGGCGTCGACCGAGGCCAAGCTGGACGCCTGCCGGGCCAAGGGCGCGGTGGCCGGCGTGGACTACCTGCGCGAGGACCTGAAGGAGCGCGTGAAGGCCGTCACCAACGGCGGGGCCGACGTGGTGGTGGACCCGGTGGGGGGCCCGGCCGCCGAGGCGGCCCTGCGGGCGCTCCGCTGGGGCGGGCGCTTGGTGACCGTGGGGTTCGCGTCCGGCGAGATCCCCCGGATCCCCCTCAACCTGGTCCTGCTCAAGGGGGTGGTGGTGACCGGGTTCACCATGGAGGGCCTGGCCGCCAACCAGCCGGACGACGTGGCCCGGGACCACGCCGAGCTGCGCCGCCTCCTGGCGACCGGCCGCGTGGTGCCGCACGTGGCCGCCCGCTTCCCGCTGGAGGAGGCGTGGGCGGCGCTGGCCGAGGTGGCCGAACGGCGCGCCGTGGGCAAGGTGCTCGTCGAGCCCTGACGCGGCATGGTCCACGCCGTGAGGAGGTGGCCCTCGCCCGGCGAGGCCGGGGCCGGTCACGGAGAGGGTGTGCGATGATCCACGCCATGGTCACGCTCGACGCGCTCCTGGACGTCCTCGACCTCGAACCGGCGGGGGAGGGTCGGTTCACGGCCAGGAACTTCGACACCGGGCGTGGCGGCGTGGTGTTCGGCGGGCAGATCCTCGCCCAGACCGTGGTGGCCGGGGCCACCGCAGACCCGTCGAAGGTGGTGCAGTCCGTGCACACCGTCTTCGCCCGCGGCGGGGACCTGGCCAAGCCGCTCGAGATCGAGGTGGAGCCGATGCACGCCGGCCGGGCGCTGGCCAGCGCCACCGTGACGGTGCGCCAGGGCGAGCGCCTGTGCGCCCGCTCGCTGGTGCTGCTGAGCGCGGACGAGCCGGACCTCATCCGCCACGCGGACGCCCCGCCGCCGGTGGGCGGCCCGATGGACGCCGTGCCGTCCGGCGGGGAGGGGGACTTCTGGGAGATCCGGGTGGTGGGGGGCGTGAGCCTCACGGACCCGGACGCCGTGGGCCCGGCCGAGCTCTGCGTGTGGAGCCGGTTCCCGGGCGCGAACGCCACCGGCACCCTCGGGCGGGCGCTCCTCGCCTACGCCACGGACGGGTTCCTCATAGGCACCGCCATGCGCCCGCACAAGGGGATCGGCCAGTCGATGGCCCACACGGAGATCTCCACCAGCGTGCTCACCCACACCCTCTCCTTCCACGAGCCGGTCGACGCCGGGGCCTGGCACCTGCTCGCCCACGAGAGCCCCTACGCCGGCCGCGGGCGGTCCTACGGCCGGGCCGGCGTGTTCACCGAGGACGGCCGGCTGGTGGCCTCGTTCGTCCAGGACAACATGGTCCGGGCGTTCCCCGAGGGGCAGCGGCCCATCGGCGGCGGGCGCTCGAAGTTCTGAGGCCCGGGGCGCCGGGCGCCGGGCCGGCACCGGGAGCGTGGCCCGGCCCGGCGGTGGTGGGCCCGGGGGGCCGCCAGCGAAGATGACCGCTGGGGGGGCCAGCGGAGCGCGCCGCACGCGGCCGAGCCACGTCGGCACGAGGCGAGGGGACACGCGCATGGCATCGGGCATCGGATCGTGGGGCGTCTACCTCCCGTTCTGGAGGCTCGACCGCAAGGCCAT
>JBOGGH010000707.1:0-1805 GCA_050743905.1 Acidimicrobiales bacterium | reverse complement strand
GCCTCGGCCACCGCCCACCGCAGGAAGCCGCTGGCGTCCGGCATCCCGGCCAGCGCCGGCGCCGCCGCGCCCCCGGTCCCGGCGCCCCCCGCTCCGGCGCCCGCCCCGACCTCGCCCCCGCCCGGGCCCGCGCCCCCGCCACCCCCGTGGCCGGCCCACTCCCAGCTCCCCCGGGCGTCGCCGTAGAGGAGGCCGGGGAGGCACGGGACGCCCCGGCGGTCCACCGCGGTGAGCGACGGGACCATCGAGGCCGCGGCCACCCCGGCCACCGGGCCACCCACCTCGGCGGCCACGGCGGCGAAGGCCTTCCGGGGCCCCTGGCGCCAGGCCCGGCCGGCCTCGTGCTCGAGCTGGTCGGGCACGGGGGCGAGGATCCGGTGCGGCACCCGGGCCCGCGCCACCACCCGGCCCGCGCCGTCCACGGCCAGGGCCTTCACGGACGTGGTGCCCACGTCCACCCCCACCGTGACACCGCTGCCGGGCCTCCCCCCGGCCGTGGCCGCCGGCCCCCCGCTACCGGCGCCCACGACCCTCCCACCAACCTGACATCGGTGTCACAAGAGGCCATTATGGAGCACATGACCACCCTCCGTCCCAAAGCCCTCGTCACCGCCGCCGTCCGGGGGCCCGGGCTCGACCTCCTGGGCGAGCTGGCCGACCTCGTACTGGACTCCTGGCTCGACCAGCCCAGCCTCCGGATCTACAACGAGGAGCAGTTGGCCGAGCGGGTGGCGGCCGAGGGCGCCACCGTGGTGGTGGTGGAGAGCGACAAGTGCTCCGGCAAGCTGTTCGAGCAGCCGCTGCTGGCCGTGGCGAGCTGCCGGGGGGACCCGAACAACGTGGACGTGGCCGACGCCACGGCGGCCGGGGTCCCGGTCCTCCGGGCGCCGGGCCGCAACGCCGACGCGGTGGCCGAGGTGGCCGTGGCCCTCCTCTTCGCCGCCACCCGCGGGGTGGTGGCCGCCGACCGCGACGTCCGGGCCGGCGACATCTACAAGGACGGCACCATCCCCTACCAGCGCTTCCGGGCCTGGGAGCTGGCCGGCCGGACCGCCGGCCTCGTGGGGCTGGGCGCCGTGGGGCGTGCCCTCAGGTGGCGGCTGCGCGGGCTGGGCATGGAGGTCCTGGCCTACGACCCCTACGCCGACGACGCCACCTCCGGCCTGGACGAGCTGCTGGAGCGCTCGGACGTGGTGTCCCTCCACGCGCCGGTGACGCCGGAGACGGCGGGCATGATCGGTGCCGCCCAGTTCGGGCGGATGCGCGACGGCGTGGTCTTCCTGAACACGGCGCGGGCGGCCCTGCACAACACGGACGCCCTGGTGGCCGCCCTGGAGGCCGGCAAGGTGGCCGCCGCCGGGCTCGACCACTTCGAGGGCGAGTGGCTGGACCCGGCGCACCCCCTGGCCGGGATGGACCAGGTGGTCCTCACCCCCCACATCGGCGGGGCCACCTACGACACCGAGACCAACCACACCCGGACCATCGCCGAGGACCTGTGCCGCCTCATGGCCGGCGCCCGGCCGCTCCACATCGTCAACCCCGAGGTGCTCGACCGGCGGGGTTGAGCAGGGCCGGCACGGGCGTGCCGGCCGGCCGGCGGCCGGGCCGGCCGGGACCGTCGCCACGGGCCGTCACAGCCGGCTGCACAATGGGCGCATGGACGAACCCGAGCCTGCGCCCACGCTCCCGCTGCAGTGGGGCCGCCGCCGCCGGCCGGCGCCGCCGGAGCCGGTAGGGTCGCCACCGGGCTCACGGCCGGGCTCACGGCCGGAGCCGGCGCCGCCGGCAGCGCCGCCGGGCGA
>JBOGGH010000706.1:0-1807 GCA_050743905.1 Acidimicrobiales bacterium | reverse complement strand
CAAAAGGCCGTTGACCGCCTGCAGTCATGCAAGGAGATCGTCCGCGGGTTCTTCCGCTCTCCGGACCTCGCCTATATCAGCATCTGAGGCGGTCGGCGCAGGGGAAGTCCAGTGACTACGTGCCCCTTTAGTACGCTCGCGCCCATGTCCCGACTCGACCGGATCACCTCGGACCCAGCGATCTGCCACGGCCAACCGACGGTTCGTGGGCTGCGCTACACGGTGGAGAGCCTCTTGGAGCTGATGGCGTCGGGAATGACCATCGAGGAGATCATCCAGGATCATCCCGATCTCGAGCGCGACGATCTCCTGGCCGCGTTGGAGTTCGGCGCGTTGGCGGCCGGCCAGCGACGGGTGGTGCCACTCGGCGCTGCATGAGATTCGTCATCGACGCACAGCTCCCGGCGAAGCTCTGTCAGTTGCTCGGCGACGCGGGACACGACGCTGTTCACACCTCGCAGCTCCCTCGTGGGAACCTCACCCCACTGATGTCGTGCTTGCGACGCTTGCCGACGACGAGGACCGAGTCCTCGTCACCAAGGGCAGCGATTTCCGCGACGGCCATCTCCTTCGTCGTTCACCCCGCCGTCTCCTGATCGTCACGACCGGCAACGTCACGAACCAAGACTTTCTCGAGTTGTTCGACCGTAACTTGGAGGCGATCGTCGATACCTTGTCGGAGTCCGCCTTCGTCGAACTGAGAGCTACCGGTCTGGTTCTCGGCCCGGAACCCGGCCCATGACGGCACCGGTCATCCGGTCGTGAAAAGGTTCGGATCGCTTTCGAGCGACCCCAGACAGAGCGTCACGACCGTGACACCCGTGGTCTCACCTCGACGAGCTCGTCCTCGACGGAGGAACCGAGATCCGCCACTCTATGCTCCGTCCCGTGAGCCAAGCCCAAGAACAGTACCGACGGACCGCGGGAGCCTTCGACGCCAGAGTGCGGGCGGCGCCTCCGGATAGCTGGAACGCCCGGTCCCCCTGCACCGAATGGAGAGCCCGCGACGTCGTCGCCCACGTGATCGACAATCACCGGCGGTTGATCGCCGAGGTCGCGAGCGTCGAGTCGAAGCCGATGACGGCGGATGATGACCCGAAGACAGCGTGGACATCGACGTACGCAACCATGAGCGAGCTCACGGAGGACCCCGCGGCCATGGCCCGCTCCGTCCAGAGTCCGATGGGACCGATGGCCCTCGAGCAGATGCTTTCTCAGTTCGTATGCATGGACATGCTGGTTCACACCTGGGATCTCGCGCGGGCGGTCGGAGGTGACGAGCGGCTCGACGACGGATCCGTCCGGGCCGCCTATGAGACGCTCAAGCCCATGGACGCCACGATCCGCCAGCCGAACGTGTTCGGCCCGAAGCTGGACCCACCTCCGGGAGCGGATGTCCAGACTGAGTTCCTCTACTTCCTGGGACGCCGGGCGTAGCTTCGCGAAGCTCGATCAACGCTCTATCGCGCAAAGCGGGTACATACTCCGGGCACGGCCGGGCTTCGCCTTGCCCTTGAGCGCTTCCGGCGTGACGACGGTCTTGGTCTTCTGGATCGGCGTGCCGTTCGCGAGACGCCCTGCGAACACGCGCAGCCGCCACACTCCGGGCCGGACTTCGGTCTTGGTGCCGTTCATGCCGAGTAGTCCCGCTGTAGTCACGTCTTGGGAATCGCGGGGAAGATGATCCACTGGAAAATGCCCCCTGACCTGGTGGGCCGCCCGGGGCTCGAACCCGGCACCTTGGGATTAAAAGTCCCCTGCTCTACCCGATGAGCTAGCGGCCCTCATGCTTCCGACTGCGCTGAGC
>JBOGGH010000705.1:0-1809 GCA_050743905.1 Acidimicrobiales bacterium | reverse complement strand
GCCGGGGACCGTGCACCCGCAGCTCGAGACGCCCGACGTGTACCCGGGCAACGGGATCGCCGCCTTCGGGGACGCCACCTCGGGGGTCTCGGCCAATCTGACCTCGCCGGCCGCCGACCCGAGCTTCGACGCGCCGGTCACCGCCATGGTGGCCACCAGGGACGGGGGCGGCATGTGGCTGGCTGCCGCCGACGGCGCCGTGTCGGCCATGGGCGACGCCACGTCCTACGGCACAGTGGCCAACCTCGGCCTCCAGGGGCCGATCGTGGGCATGGCCGCCACCGCCACAGACGGCGGCTACTGGCTGGTGGCGCTGGACGGCGGGGTGTTCACCTTCGGCAACGCCACCTACCTCGGCTCCATGGGCGGCCACCCACTGAACGAGCCGATCGTGGGCATGGCCGCCACGCCCACAGGCGGGGGCTACTGGCTGGTGGCGGCGGACGGCGGGATCTTCGCCTTCGGCACGGCCCAGTTCTACGGCTCCATGGGCGGCCGGCCGCTGGTGGCGGCGATCAACGGCATGGCGTCCACGCCCACAGGCGCCGGCTACTGGCTGGTGGCCGGCGACGGCGGGATCTTCGCCTTCGGCGCCGCCGGCTTCTACGGCTCCACGGGCGGCAAGCCGCTCAACGCGGGGATCGTGGGCATGGCCGCCACCACCACAGGGCAGGGCTACTGGCTGCTGGGCTGGGACGGCGGCGTGTTCACCTTCGGCGCGGCGCGCTTCGCCGGCTCGGCGGCCAACGGCCCGGCGGCGGCCCCGTACACGGCCCTGGTACCCACGCCGGACGACGGCGGCTACTGGCTGCTCGAACCGGACGGGTTCGGCGACAGCTTCAGCGACCCCCCGCCCAACGGGACGTTCCCCGGCTCCGGGGCGATCGTGGCGGCCGCCGCGTCCCAGGTGCAGCCCGACCCGTACCAGGGCGACTTCTGCAACCCCTACGGCCCCTGCGAGGAGTGGTGCGCGCTCTTCGCCACCTGGGCCTGGCAGCAGGGCGGCGTGCCCGTCCCCTCGTACGCCTTCACCGGCGACATCTTCACCTGGGCCGCCCACAACGGTGCGGTGCTGCCGCCCACCGCCACGCCGGTGCCCGGCGACGCCGTCCTCTACGGCACGGGGCCGGCCACCACGTCCACGTCGGTGCACGTGGGCATCGTGGGCCAGGTGTGGCCCGACGGCGCCATCGACACCATCGAGGGCGACGCCGGCCCGAGCGACACCGGCTACCTCGCGGTGGTGGTGAACGGCCCGTTCCTGCCCGGGGACTCCGGCTGGTACAACGGCTTCGGCATCTACGCCTTCGCCCAGCCGTAGATGCACCTCTACGCGGCGTTCCTGGGGGGCCCGGCGCCCGACGGGCGGATGGGGGAGGACCACGAGGTGGTGTTCGTGGTGGCGGCCGACGGCCGCGCCGCCAAAGAGGCGGCCAGGGCCAAGTGGCGTGGGACCGGCCGCGGCCACGTGGACGCGGTGGAGCGGATCGACGTGATCGACGGCTACGCGGTGTCGCTCTCGCCGGCCGACGGCGGCGGGCCGGTCGACCGGACGGCGCTCGACAGCTACAACTGACCAGCCACATCTGATCTGGCGGGGGCCCGGATAGGCTCCCGTCCGGAGGTGAGGCGTATGCCGCGCTACGAGTACCGCTGCCGGACGTGCGGGGACGTCTACGAGGAGCGGCGGGCCATGGCCGAGGCCGACGCCCCGGCGACCTGCCCTTCGGGCCACACCGGGGCGGCTCGGCTGCTGCCGGTGTTCGCCACCACCGGCCTGGCATCGCCGCCGGCGGCCGGCCCGTGCGG
>JBOGGH010000704.1:0-1810 GCA_050743905.1 Acidimicrobiales bacterium | reverse complement strand
GGCGGAGGTGCGGCACGAGTTGGCCACCATGGCGGCCATCGTGGACGGGCCGAGGTCCACCACCTCGCGCGCCGCCAGCACCGCCTTCGTGGCCATGCGGCGGGCCGCCCCGCCGGAGCCCGGCACCGGCGCTAGGACCGCTCGACGACCCCGCGCACGAAGGCCGCCTGGCCGACGTGCTGGAGGTCGTCGGCGACGACGCTCACCAGGCGCACGCCCAGGGTCACCGGGGGGTCCCAGGACTCGTCCACCACCCGGTCGAGGTCGGCCTCGGCCAGGCCGCCCACGAACGCCAGCGTCCGGCCGTGGGTGGCGTCGTAGTAGCCGAGGAGCAGGTCCGCCGTCGCCCGCACCGCCTCCACGTCGTCCGGGCCGTGGCCGTAGCCGGTGGACCCCGGGCCGAACGGCAGCCGGAACCGGGACACCCAGTCCTCGACCGTCCACACCTGCTCCGTCCCGGCGGCGGCGGCCACGTGGTCGTCCTGGATCCGGGTCAGGTGCCAGACCAGCCAGGCGATGGAGTTGGCCTGCGGGTCCAGCCGCACGGCGAGCTGCTCCGGGGTGAGGCCCTGGACGGCGGGGTGGACGGCGTCCCGGACCCGCTCGAACGCGTCCACGAGCTGGTCGGCCATGCGCATCCTCCGACCTTACGCGCGGGTAGCGTCGTAGTCCGCCATGGCGCACGGCTGGTACCGCCGCACCGTCCGCGGGACGCCCGACATCAGGATGGTCCCTCACGTCCTGGAGGTGGACGGCCGGCGGCTCCACTACGCCGTCTCGGACAACGAGGACGCCCACGGGCCCGACGGCCCCGGCACCCCGCCGATCTGGGCCGTCAACGTCCACGGCTACTTCGCCGGCGGCAGCATGTACTGGCGGGAGAGCGCCCGGCTGGCCCGGCGGACCGGCTGGCGGGTGGTGAACCCGAGCCTGCCCGGCTTCGGGGGGAGCGACCCGCTCCCCTGGCACCAGGTGGGGATCCCCGCCCTCGCCGACCAGGTGGAGCACGTCATGGCGCGGGTGGGCGCCGGGCCCGCCGTGGTGCTGGGGCACTCCATGGGCGGGGCGGTGGCCGTGGCCCACGCCGACCGCCACCCGGGCCGGGTGCTGGGCATGGTCTACCGGGACGGCGTGGCCACGCCGGCCTGGCAGCGCCGGCGCGGCCTGCTCCCGGCGCTGCTGGCCGCGGTGGGGTCGGACGCCGGCCCCTTCGCCGACATGATGGCGGCGGTGGTGCTGGACACGCCCGACCTGTTCGTGGGGAGGATGACCTCCACCGTGCGCTCGGTCCTCCCGGACATCCGGCGCAACCTGCGCACCGTGGGCCGGGCGCTGCCGGTGGGCAGCATGCTGATGACCGTGGACCTCCGCCCGGAGGTGCGGGCGCTGGCCGCCCGGGACCTGCCGATGCTCGCCCTGTGGGGGTGCTTTGACCGGGTGGTGCCCGAGGCCACGGCCCGGGAGTTCGCCGAGTGCGCCGGCACGCCGGTCCAGTGGGTGCCCGGCGGCCACTCGTGGATGCTGGCCCGCCCCCAGGGCCAGGCGGACGTCCTCGCC
Organism: Acidimicrobiales bacterium; assembly: GCA_050743905.1. GTDB lineage: Bacteria > Actinomycetota > Acidimicrobiia > Acidimicrobiales > RAAP-2 > JBOGGH01. Next base: position 253 of record JBOGGH010000704.1, on the reverse strand, counting down.
CACCTCCCCGCTGGGCGCCGGTTCGTGGCGGCGGTCGAGGAGCGCTGGCGGCTGGCGGCGGACGGGGTGCAGGGGGCTCAGGAGCCGGCGTAGGCCGGCAGGCGCACCACCATCCGGGCGCCGGCCGGGCTGTCGGCCACCCGCACCGTGCCGCCGTGGGCGGCCACCACCGCGCCCACGATGGCCAGCCCCAGCCCGGTCCCGCCGGCGGCGCGGTTGCGCGCCGTGTCCAGCCGTGCGAACCGCTCGAAGA
>JBOGGH010000703.1:0-1811 GCA_050743905.1 Acidimicrobiales bacterium | reverse complement strand
CACCTCGATACTGATCGACTACCTACGAGGGCACGCAGGCGCCAGCGACCTCCTCGAACGGGAAAGAGCCGCGGACGTCCTTCATGCGAGCGAAATCACCCGCATCGAGGTCCTCGCCGGGATGCGCCCGATAGAAGAGGCCGACACGCGCGCGTTGCTCTCCACCCTGGTGTGGCACCCTGTCGACACCGGGGTCGCGGAAGAGGCCGGCGCTCTCGGCCGACAGTGGCTTCCCAGCCACCACACGATCGACAGCGCCGATCTCGCGATCGCAGCCACTGCCGTCCGCACCGACGCTCGACTGCTGACCCGAAACGTCAGGCACTTCCCAATGTTCACCGATCTCCAGGCGCCCTATTGACCCAGGTGGTGAGGGCGGCGCGTCAGGTGCTGGCGGCTCCCCCATGACCGCCCCCGTACGTGGTCGCTAACAAGGGCGCAGCCAACGGAAGGCACGCTCGGCATGACGCAGGTCACGAGGCCGGCTCACGACGTGCGCGCGGACAGCGTATGTGCCGGTCACCTGATGCCTTCGGGGTCCTGGCCGCCATAGTCGAGCCATGGTGGAGCCGGAGTTTGCGACGTCGCCGGCCACACGCTCCGCGGCGCCCCACACTCAGCGCCCCTTCCTCCGGTCACTCTCGCCCGGCCCTGCGGTCTGGCGATCGATCTGGCCCGCATCCGCCTCGCCTGCGAGCACACGACGACGATGGCGTGACCATCGAACGAGCCGCCCCGGGCTGGCGACCTGTCCCAACCGCGCCCGCAGGCGGAGATGGGGCGGTCTGAGAGGTGCCCGACTGCCAGGTCTTCGCTGCCACTGCGACCGATGGTGTTGCCCGCTGCGGCCCGAGCCGCTCTCCGGCCGGGCTTGGCCGTCGGGGTGGCGGCTTTCCGCCGTTCAGTGCTGTGCCGGCGAAAGCCCCCCCGCTCCCCCCTTCTCGGGTGACCCCCTCCCGTTTCCGGTGGGCCCCCGCCGGCGACGTCGCCGCCGTGGCGGGTGGTCCTGGCCTTCTCCAAGATTTTGTGGTGGAGAAGCCGATGTCGTATTGAGACCTCGCTGAGATGCGGGACCGCCTCTCTTGGGTGGTCGACCTACACGAGCCGTAGGCCCAGGCTCAGCGCCACGCTGGATTGAGCTTCGTCTCGAGTAGCGAAGCCGATATCCTCTCCCGGCTCCACCAGGCTCGGTAACGTCAGGGCTGCAACGGCGAGATGCCATGCGTCCATAGCACGAAGGGCGTGCTCACGGACGAGGTGGAGAGCACGCTCCTCGACCTCCGTCTGATCTGCGGAGACTACGGTCACCGGACCGTCGGTTCCCAGATCCCCATCCAGCAACTCCAAAAGGTCCGTCCCGTCACCTCGTCCGGCCCGAGCCGCACGCATCAATGCGCCAGATACCTCGATACGGGTCCAGGTGCCGGTGATGAGCCCGATCTCGAGGTCCGCGAGCAGGGACGTTGCCTGTTCGTGTCCGCCCTCGTCGGCCAGGTAGGCGCGCGCCAGCACCGACGAGTCGAGGTAGACGATCACACCCGCTCGCGCTCCTCGGCCAAGAATCGGTCGATGACAGGACCGATACCTTTCGTCGATTCGACTATCCGCCGCCGACTGCGGGTGCTCACGACTGGGCCTGTCGCTGACTGGAGCACTCCCAACGCCGCCGCCCGTGCGTGCAGCCGAGTCCGCCGGTCACCCTCGTCGGCGTCAACCGCGGCGTCAAGGATCTCGTTGGCGACGGCGTTGATACTCTGACCGGCACGAGCGGCACGTGCGGTTAGTCGGCGGTGAATGTCGTCGGGAACCCT
>JBOGGH010000702.1:0-1812 GCA_050743905.1 Acidimicrobiales bacterium | reverse complement strand
GGCGGGGCGACCACGGCCCCATCCTCCCCGGGTGCGCCCGGTGGAGCGCCGCCCGGCCCTCGCCCTGGCGGGCGGCGTCGCGCAGGAACGCCCGGTCGTCCCGGCGGTGGCGGTGGTGGGCGAGGAGCTGCGGGTCGTACCGGCCCTCCAGGCCGGCGGCGGCGAGCCGGAACCCGAGGTCGGTGTCGGCGTGGTAATGGGCGCGGAACCCGGGGGACGCCAGCCCCACGGCGAGGCAGTGCCGGCGGCGCAGGGAGAGGTTGCCGGTCCACAGCACGTCCAGCGGGTCGACCCCGCCGGAGGCCAGGGCGTCCAGGTGGGCCAGGTACTCGGTGGCGTAGAGGCGGGTGGCGACCTCGGCCCGGTCGCCCCGGGGCGTGGCCACGGGCATGGGCCCGGCCACCACCAGCCCGCCGTGGTCCCGGTGGTGGGCCAGGTGGCCGGCGACGGTGCCGGGGGCCGGGAGGACGTCGTCGTCCAGGAGGACCACCACCTCGCACCGGGCGCGCCGCACGCCCTCGTCGAGGGCGCCGAGCTGGCCCCGCCGGGAGACCACCAGGGGTCGCAGGCGGGGGCGCCGGGCGGCGAGGGCGTGGAGCCGGGCGGCCGACCGGAGGTCGGGCCCGTCCACCACCACCAGGAGCTCGGTGGTGCCGGGGTCGGCCAGGACGGTGTCGACCAGCTCGGCCAGCCGCTCGGGGCGTCCCACGGTGGCCACCACCACGCTGGCGCCGGCCGGCCCGGGCACGGCGGCCCTCCCACGGTCACCTTCGTGGCCTGGGGCGCCGTCGCCGGCCGCTCGGCCGAGCTGGCGGAGGCGCTGGGCGGCAGCGCCCTTTGCCTGTACCCGCCCGGGGGGCGCCGGCCGCCGGTCCTCGTCCGCTGGGCGCTCTCGGCCCTGGCCACCGCCTCCCACGTGCTCCGCCACCGCCCGGACGTGGTGATCGTCACCAACCCGCCCCTCCTGGCCGGGCTCGTGGCCTGGGCCGCCGGCCGGCTGGTGGGCGCCCGCGTGGCGCTCGACAGCCACCCCGGCGGGTTCGGCGCCCAGGGCGACCGGGTGGCCGCCCGCCTGCAACGGCTCCACCGGTGGCTGGCCCGCCGGGTGGTCCTCTCCATCGTGGCCGCGCCCGCCTGGCGGGAGGTGGTGGAGGCCTGGGGGGGCCGCGCCGTGGTGGTCCATGAGGCGCCCGGCGGCTGGCGTCCCGCCCCGGCCCGCCGCCACGCGCGCCTGCAGGTGCTCTACGTGGGCCGGTTCGCCGCCGACGAGCCGTGGCCGGCCGTCCTCGAGGCCGCCGCCGCCTGCCCCGGGTTCGACGTCCTGGTGACCGGCGACCCCGCACGCGCCGGGGTGGACGCCGCCGGCGTGGCCCCCAACGTGCGGCTGGTGGGTTTCCTCGACGCCGTCGCCTACCGCCGGGCGGTGCTCGACGCCGACGTGGTCGTGAGCCTCACCACCGAGCCGGGCTCGGTGATGCGGGCCGCCTGCGAGGCGGTCTGGGCCGGCCGGCCGCTGGTGGTCTCGGACTGGCCCGCCGGGCGCGAGGCGTTCCCCCACGCCGTGCCGACCGCCAACAACGCCGCCTCCCTGGCCCGGGCGCTCCGGCAGGTGGACGCCGGCTACGCCTCGCTGGCCGCCGCCGCGCCCGAGGCGCGCCGGCTGCAGCTCGGCCGCTGGGACCGGCAGCGCCGGGCCCTGGCCGAGGGGCTGGGGCTCGAGATCGAGGATCTGGGGCTCGACGGCGACGGTCTGGGGCCCGACGGCGAGGACCCGGGGCCCGACGGCGACGGCGAGGCCGGGGGGCCCTAGCC
>JBOGGH010000701.1:0-1820 GCA_050743905.1 Acidimicrobiales bacterium | reverse complement strand
GGCCGCGCCCGGCGACGGCCCCCGGACCGGGCCCGGCGGGCCGCCCCTCAGATCCTGGTCACCAACGCCTGGCAGAGCCCCCAGAGCTCGGCGGCGCAGGCCGCGTAGGTGGCGTCGTCGCCACCGGCCGGGTCGGGGACGTCCTCGTCCTGCCCGAGCCCCACTCCGGCGAGGTCGAGCGCGGCAAGCCGCCGGCGGAGCGACGGCGGCGGCGGCGCCAGGTCCCGGCAGAGGCGACGGACGGTGGCGGTGCGGTCGGCCGCCTGCGGGTGGCGACGCCGGACGTAGCGCACGTGGTCGGCCTCCATGGCCACCACCAGGTCGGCGCGGTCGAGCCCGGCCTGGTCGAGCTGGCGGCTGCGGTGCCCGCCCACCGGCAGCTCCCCGAGGGCCTCCAGGCCGAGGAGCGCCGCCCGGGTGCGGGCGCTCATGGGCTGGCCCTCCACGGCGTGGGTCCCGGCGGTGGCGACGCGGAGGGGCACGCCGAGCCCCTCGGCCAGGTGGGCCAGCATGAAGCCGGCCATCACGGAACGGGCCGCGTTGCCGGTGCAGAGCACGAGCACGTCCACCGGCCGGGGCAGCGGGCCCGCGTCCTGCGCCGCTGCCGGCACCGGCACCGGCGCCGGCGGCATCGGCACGCCGGCGGCCGGGCTCACAGGTACTCCCTGCGCCGCAGCCAGACCAGGACGAACCACCCCCAGATCGGCGGCAGGTAGGAGGTGAAGAGGCGCTGGACGAACGTGGCGGCGACGGCGTCGTTCTGGGGGATGCCGGCCGCGGTCAGGCCGACGATCATGCCCGCCTCCACCACGCCCATCCCGCCCGGGACCGGCGAGACCCCCCCGAGCATCGAGGCGAGGGTGAGCACCACCAGCAGGGTGGCCAGCGACAGGTGCTCGTTGAAGGCGTGGAGCGCCGCGCCCAGGGCGAAGGCGATCACGAGCTGCGCCAGCAGCGCGCCGCCGAAGATCTCCACCATGTTGCGCGGGTGGCTGGCCAGCACCTTCAGGTGGCCGAGCACCTCGGAGAGCTTGGGGCGGAGCTTGTCCCGGGCCAGCCGCCGCAGGCGCGGCACGAGCAGCACCACCCCGAGCACCACCGCCCCCCCGATCACGATGAGCACGATGAGCCACACCAGGTGCGCGTGGTTCCCCCCGCTGGGCTGCTTGGTGAAGTGCATGGACCCGAGGGCCAGGGGGACGGCGATCAGGAAGAGGGCGCCCTTCACGATCCAGCTCACCGTGGAGATGACCACCCCCGAGCTCACGGCGAGGGTGGCGTCGTAGCCCTGCTGCTGGAAGAAGCGGACCCTGGTGGCCAGGACGGCCATGGTCCCCCCGGCGAGCGCGACGAAGCTGTTGGCCACCTCCAGGGCCACCACCCGGCCGTAGGGCAGGGGGTCCACGATCGACCCGGTGGTGGTGACGGCGAGGGACGGGTAGGCGAGCTGGGCGAAGAGGAAGGTCGCCGCCACCCATCCCCACCGGGCCCCGGTGATCGTGCTCCACGACTGGGTGACGTTGACGAGCACCCCGATCAGGGCCCAGCCGCCGATCACGCTGCCGAGGACGATCGCCAGGTTCACCCAACTGATGCGGCGCGGCTCGGCCAGCTTCGGCACCTCCACGCCGGCGGCACCGGCCCCCGCCTCGCGGAGCTCGGCGAGGACCGCCTTGCGCCCGCGCAGGCTCCGGGACAGCACCGGGTCCAGCGCGGCCCGCTGGAGGAACGGGAGCGCGGCGGCCAGCACCTCCCGGGGCAGCGTCCGTGCCGCCGAGGCCACCGCCCGCGCCGCGCCGGCGGCGAGGGCGACCGTGGCC
>JBOGGH010000700.1:0-1823 GCA_050743905.1 Acidimicrobiales bacterium | reverse complement strand
GCCGATGTTGCGCCGGAGGTAGGGGATCCGCCACTTCGGAAGGTTGACGATGTCGCGGCCGGCCTCCCAGATGTTGCCCCTCTCGGGCAGCTCCTCGCGCAGGAGGAGACGGATCAGGCTCGTCTTGCCCGAGCCCGAAGCCCCGACCAAGAAGACGAACTCACCCTTGTCGATCTCGATCGAGACGTCTCGCAGTGCGACGGTCCCGTTCTTGTACGTCTTGGTGACGTTCTGGAATCGAATCATGCAGCGACGGCTCCGTCCGACGACGATGCGCCACGTGCGGCCGTACATCGGCGCAGGGGCGAGGAACGACGGCTCAGACTACCGATGCAGAGGCCGGTGCGGGCGGTTTTTCGTGGAAGTTGTCGCTGAGCTGCCACGTCAGCGCACCCGAATCGGAACACTTGGCGACCCGACACCCGGCCAGCACCCCTTCCGACACACGCTCGCAACGCGCCCCCGGGGCACCAGGCGACCGGGTCCCCTACGACGGCCCGCCGCGCTGGCGCCGCAGCTCGGCCTCCATGAAGGCGTCGAGGTCGCCGTCGAGGACGGCGTCCACGTTGCCCGTCTCCACCTGGGTCCGCAGATCCTTCACGAGCTGGTACGGCGCCAGCACGTAGGACCGGATCTGGTTGCCCCAGGCGTTGTCGGTGCGCTCGCCGCCCAGCGAGTCCAGCTCGGCCCGCCGCTCGGCCCGGGCCCGCTCGGCCAGCTTGGCCGCCAGGATCTGCATCGCCTTGGCCTTGTTCTGGTGCTGGCTGCGCTCGTTCTGCACGGCCACCACCATGCCGGTGGGCAGGTGGGTCAGGCGCACCGCCGAGTCGGTCTTGTTCACGTGCTGGCCGCCGGCGCCGGACGAGCGGTAGGTGTCGACGCGCAGGTCCTTCTCGTCGATGGCCACCTCGTCCGCCACGTCCTCCAGGAACGGGACGGCGTCGAGCGAGGCGAAGCTGGTCTGCCGGCGGTGCTGGGAGTCGAACGGGGACATCCGGACCAGCCGGTGCACCCCGCGCTCGGTGGCCAGCAGGCCGTAGGCGAAGCGCCCGCGGACGATGAAGGTGGCCGAGAGCAGGCCCGCCTCCTGGCCCGGGGTGGCCTCGTCCACCTCCACGGCAAAGCCCCGGCGCTCGGCCCAGCGCTGGTACATGCGCAGGAGCATCTCGGCCCAGTCCTGGGCGTCCGTGCCGCCGGCGCCGGCGTGCACCTCGCACACCGCGTCGCGGTCGTCGTAGTCGCCGGCGAAGAGCGACCGGAGCTCCAACTGGCCCAGGCGGCGGTCGAGCTGGACCACGGACTCGGCCAGCTCCTTGGCCAGCCCCTCGTCCGGGGCGCCGGCGGCCGCCGCCTCGTCGATGAGCTCACGAAGGGCGCGGGCGTCGCCCAGGTCGGCCTCGAGGCCCTCGAACCGCTGCACGTCGTCGGCCACCCGGCCCAGCTCGGTGGTCACCGCCCGGGCGCGGTCGGGGTCGTCCCACAGGTCGGGCCGGGCCGCCTCGGCCTCCAGCTCGTGGCGGCGCGACCGCAGCTCCTCCATGCGCAGGTACCGGCGGGCGTCCCCGAGGCGCGCCTCGAGCGCGTCCAGGTCGGCTGCTCCGGTGCCGTCCGGGGTGCCGTGGAGCTCGCCGGCGCCCGACCCCTCAGGCGGCGCCATGGCAGAGCTTGTACTTCTTGCCGCTCCCGCACCAGCAGGGGTCGTTCCGGCCCACCTTCTCCTGGGGGGCCTTGACCGTGGGGACGAGCGTGTCGTCGTCCGGTGGCGCCTGCTGGCGGCCGCGGCCGTCGCCCCGCCCGCCCCCGGGTGCCGCCCCCGCCCCGCC
>JBOGGH010000699.1:0-1828 GCA_050743905.1 Acidimicrobiales bacterium | reverse complement strand
GGTGGAGTTCACCAGGGGTGACGCCGCGGCCCGGCGCCGGTTCGAGGACGTGGTCCGCTCCTGCCGCGAGGCGTTCGGCGGCGGCCCCACCCGGCCGATCGCCGGGATGTCCGGCGAGGTGTTCGAGACGGTGCTGGTGGGCAGCATGCTCGGCCCGCTCACCGAGTTCACGAGGACCGGTCGGGCCAAGGAGCTGGTCGACCTCGTGACACTCCTCACCTACGTGATCGCCGCGCACGTGGTCGGCGAGGACCGGGCCCGGGCGGTCGTGCGCATGCCCGTGCTCTAGCGGCGGCGTGGGCGGCCGGGTGCCGCGCTAACCTGTGGGCCCCGACCTGCGCCGGCGGTCGGGCACGCACAGTCCCGTCGTCTCTGTGATCCCGGCGCGATCGCCGGCCGCGCTGGTGGCCGGCACCCGAAAGCGAGCAGCACCCCGATGCCCGACGAGCCGTCGACCGCACTCCTCACCCACGCCACCCTCTCCGACGAGGCGATGGGCACCTTCGACGAGGAGGGGAACTACGTCCCGCGCCAGGTGACCGAGGACGACGTCCCGGAGGCGTCGCTCGTGGACGCCATGGCCGGCACCATCGTGGAGTTCGACGACGGCGACGTGGTGGAGGGGACCGTGGTCAAGATCGACCGCGACGAGGTCCTGCTCGACATCGGCTTCAAGTCCGAGGGCGTCATCCCGGCCCGCGAGCTCTCGATCCGCAACGACGTCCACCCCGAGGAGATCGTCTCCCTGGGGGATCACGTCGAGGCGCTGGTGCTCCAGAAGGAGGACAAGGAAGGTCGCCTGGTCCTCTCCAAGAAGCGGGCGCAGTACGAGCGGGCCTGGGCCACCATCGAGAAGCTGAAGGAGTCCGACCAGGTGGTCAAGGGCCCGGTGATCGAGGTGGTCAAGGGCGGCCTGATCGTGGACATCGGGCTGCGGGGGTTCCTCCCGGCCTCGCTGGTGGAGCTGCGCCGGGTGCGCGAGCTCCAGCCCTACGTCGGCCGGGTGATCGAGGCCAAGATCATCGAGCTCGACCGGAACCGGAACAACGTGGTCCTCTCCCGGCGGGCGTGGCTGGAGGAGGCGCAGAAGGAGCAGCGGGGCGAGTTCCTGGCCAACCTCAAGCCGGGTGCCCGCCGCAAGGGCACGGTGTCCTCGGTGGTCAACTTCGGCGCCTTCGTGGACCTCGGCGGGATGGACGGGCTGGTCCACGTGTCCGAGCTCTCCTGGAAGCACGTCGACCACCCGTCCTCGGTGGTGGCGGTGGGGGACGAGATCGAGGTGGAGGTGCTCGACGTCGACCTCGACAAGGAGCGCATCAGCCTCTCGCTGAAGGCCACCCAGACCGACCCGTGGCAGGAGTTCGCCGACAGCCACCAGGTCGGCCAGCTCGTCTACGGTCGCATCACCAAGCTGGTGCCGTTCGGCGCCTTCGTGCAGGTGGGCGACGGCATCGAGGGCCTGGTGCACATCTCGGAGATGGCGGCCCACCACGTGGACCTCCCCGAGCAGGTGGTCAGTCCCGGCGAGGAGCTCTGGGTCAAGATCATCGACATCGACCTGCAGCGCCGCCGCATCAGCCTCTCCATCAAGCAGGCGGCCGAGGGCGGCGAGGTCTCCGAGGAGTACCGCGAGGCGTTCGGCGAGCACGCCTACGACGATGAGGGCAACTACATAGGCACCTACGACTACGCGGCCGAGGGCGAGTTCACGCCCGAGACCGAGGCGCAGGCCGCCTGGGCGGACTACGCCGCCGGGGCCCAGCCCGCCGCCGGTGAGGGTGGCGAGCCCGCCCCCGCCGCCGAGAGCGCCGGGGCCGCACCGGTGGAG